>JASBUV010000231.1 GCA_030147705.1 Gammaproteobacteria bacterium | reverse complement strand
AGGCCTTGCTGTTGCGTTACCAGTGCTTGGTCATGCGACCTGGCACCTTTACCGCAAACTGGTGGCTTGAAGGATCGCGCTGCCTGCGGTGTCAGCTGCAGGCAGCGCGCAAGTGACTAGCTTTCGTAAAGACCACTGCATTGATGTGAGCAAGGCTTCAGATAGTTGATCGACTCACCTCGCTTACTCTACTCACTCCACGGGCATTCGCTTGAACCGGAATTGCTCGGTGCGCTGGCTGCCATCAGAACTGTAGAGAACGAGAGATACCAGTAATTCGTCGTTGTCGGTAATCTCATATGTCAGCCCTTCGAAGACTGCCTTTTTATCTGCGACCGAGACAAAAGGAAAGCTGACAAATTCTTCCTTGTCTTCCCAGGCGGTGAAGTCACTGTTGAAATGTCTGAGACGCAATACGAAAGAGTCTCCTTCGCTTGTGATTTCAAGAAATTCACTAAACTGTAGTTCGGAGTTGGATGACTGTTTGAAAATGCCAAACATTCTCCCATCTCGGGGAGGCATCCACATTTCCTCCGACTGCCCTCCAAATCCGGTTCCTTCCCAGTAGCCGACCAGGAAGTCGAAATCATTAATTGTCACTTTGGTATCGGCGCTGAAACTGTGTGCAGACAGCAAAAGAAACATTAGTAGCGTAGTTAGTTTAGAGGTCACTGTGCACTCCTGTTTTACAGAGTTTGAACGCTTATAGGGACTGCTAAAAATTTCTCGTGCCTACACTTTACTGTTTCCTGCAGAAAAAGCCATTGAAATCAGTGCGCTGTCCGGACTGCGAGACAACAGCCCTTCACTTATAAGGGCAGCCCCTTTAGACTAGTCTGCCATGATTGAACTGCAGAACGTCAGCAAGAGCTATGACGCTGGCAGCTCGTTTGCGGTACACGAGACCTCTTTCAAGCTGGCCAAAGGAGAATTACTCGCACTGATTGGTGAGTCTGGTTGTGGAAAAACCACGACGCTCAAGATGATCAATCGACTTGAAGACCCCAGCGCAGGACGCATTCTCGTCGGCGGAACCGACGTTATGCAGCAAAACCCCCAATCTTTGCGCCGCAACATTGGCTACGTCTTTCAGGGTATCGGGCTCTTTCCCCACTACACCGTTGCACAAAACGTCGCATCCGTTCCCACGCTGCTGCAATGGGATGAAGCCAGAATCGATGCACGCGTGCGAGCGACGATGGAGCTTGTGAGTCTACCCTTCAATGAATACGGCGAGCGATTTCCCGAGCAGCTTTCAGGTGGTCAGCAGCAGAGAATTGGTGTGGCGCGTGCACTGGCGGCCGAACCTGATGTCATTCTGATGGATGAACCATTCGGTGCGCTTGATCCCGTGACTCGTGCAGAGCTACAAGAGGAATTCAAGCAGATCCAGAGGAAGTTCGACCTCACTATTGTCATGGTTACTCATGACATGACAGAGGCACTACTCATGGCAGACCGGATTGCGGTGATGAAAAGCGGTCAAATACTGCAGATCGGTACACCAACCGAGTTGATCAACTCACCTGCACACCAGTACGTGGAAGAAATTATCGCCATGCCCAGGCAGCGCGCGGATCGACTCGAAAAACTTCTCCATGGTCACTCAGGGGATGCGCAATGAGTGACAACCTGCGGGAGCAGCTCGCACTGTTGCCAGAGTATTTTCAAGGGCATCTGGTGCTCACCATGCTGGCATTGAGTGCAGGAATTGCCATCAGTGTGCCGATGGGCGTCTGGGCTAGTCAGTCCGCTCGCGTACGAAGGCCCGTTCTGCTGATCGTGAGTATTCTGCAAACCATTCCCAGCATTGCGATTCTTGCCCTGATGGTCGCTCTGCTCGGCGGTCGTATCGGCTTATTGCCAGCAATTATTGCGCTTGTTATTTACTGCATGCTGCCCATAGTTCGCAACACGGTTGCGGGATTGGAAGGGGTCTCTGCTGAGATTATTGAAGCTGCGCGCGGTATTGGCATGTCAACGCGTCAGATACTGATCAATGTAAGGCTTCCGCTCGCGCTGCCTGTTATCGTCGCAGGTATCCGTACAGCAGCAGTCTGGACTGTTGGTTTGGCAACCTTGTCGACATTGGTGGGTGCAACAAGTCTGGGCAATTATATCTTCACAGGATTACAAACACGAAACCTGCTCGCGGTGACAGTTGGTAGTGTTGCAGCGGCGTTAATGGCTGTCATTCTGGATGCGCTGATCGGTGGCGTTGAGTGGCTGACATCCCACCACAACAGGATTACCTCACCCCGGTATCGGCAGGTAAAGATGGCGGTCATCGCGGCCCTGCTAATCAGCACTGCACTGGTAGCTCTGGCGCTACTGCCCAAGCCACAAGCGGATTATGTCGTTGGCGGCAAGCCATTTACCGAACAACACATTCTTGCGAGCCTCATCACTGAAGAGTTGATCAGCGAAGGATTCCGGATTGACCAGCGCCTCGGTATGGGTACCGAAGTCTTGTACGAGGCAACTTCCAATAGCAACGTCGATATTTACGTCGAATATTCCGGAACCATCTGGGCCAATATTATGAATCAGGATGATAATCCTGGTCGGGCAGACGTCCTTGCAGGTGTGAACGAATATATTAGCCGCGAGGCCGGCATTCACAGTGCCGGAGCACTTGGATTCCAGAATCTCTATGCCTTTGCCATGAACAGGGCAAGAGCTGAGGAGTTGGGAGTGACTTCGATCGAAGATCTGATTGCCATTAGTGATGGACTGACGGCGGGTGGTGATCTCGAATTCTTTGGCAGGCCGGAATGGTATTCGGTACGCGATACCTACGGTATAGATTTCGGCCGCAAGCTCACCTTCGACCCAACGCTGCTGTACACCGCAGCCGCGGAGAATCAGGTTGATGTGATTACCGCCTATAGTACTGATGGACGAATCGCCGCGTATGACCTGTTGGTACTGGATGATCCGCGCCAGGCGCTGTTGCCTTACGATGGCATACTGCTGCTCTCGCCAGAAGCGGCCACAGACGACAGATTACGATCGGTGCTTGCCAGACTGGAAGGAAAAATTACCGATACGATGATGCGTAGTGCCAACCGGATTGTCGATGTGGATGGCGGATCTGTTGCCGAAGCCGTTCGCTATCTGCAAAGCGCTATCGAGTAGGCCGTCGACTTTTAACAAGCGCCAATTGTTCGCTCGTGAATAGGTTCCGGACCAGTTTTTGAGGTGAGATATTCAGGGCAAATCACAGCTGAAACCGTTCATCCTGTTTCAGTTCCTTCTTGAAGCGTTTGAAATTCTTCACATAGGTTTCTGCAGACTTGATGAGTCCGGCTTGTTGATCTTCCGTTAACGACTTCACCACTTTCGCAGGTGAGCCCATCACCAGCGACCCATCTGGAATTTCCTTGCCCTCGGTGATCAGGCTGTTTGCCCCGATCAGACAGTTTTTACCAATACATGCGCCATTGAGAATTACCGAGTTGATGCCTATCAGGGAATTGTCGCCGATTGTACAGCCATGCAGCATAACCTTGTGTCCTACGGTCACGTTACGCCCGATAGTTAACGGCATGCCAGGATCAGTATGCAGTACCGAGCCGTCCTGAACATTTGAATTCTCTCCGACTGTTATCAATTCGTTGTCGCCACGCAACACGGCGTTAAACCAGATGCTGACATTGTTCTCCAGCCGCACCAGACCCAGTACAGTCGCATTGTCGGCGACAAAATAGTCATCACCGGCGATTTCGACGCGTTTGTTACCCAGTTCGTAAATCATAGTATGTCTCTTGATAGTGCCTGATACAGCCTTGATGCAGCATTGCCCAGCTTACCAACCGAAGATTCCCAGGACACTTCTTACGAATCTTGTCACCACGGTTAGTTGTGGATTGGTTTCGATAATCGTAGCGTCCGCATCAACGCTGACGCTCGTCGTACGCAATAATTCAGCAGCCTCTTCACCGATTGTCAACAACTGCACCTGTGCGAGCCGATTGGGGTGTAGATTAGTGATGGTTATCGTGAGCGTTTCATTGGTTTGTTGATGCCTCACTTCGGGTGCGACCTTTTCTCGGGCGCTGGCCACGATGTCGGTGACGCTGCTTCCGAGGCGCCAGGTTGGGGGAACAGGAAAGAGTTGCAACGTGATGACATCGTGAACTTCTCTGCCGGTGTTGCCAACAGAGATGCGATACTCCGCTCGGCAAGAGTCACTGTCGATTGAGTCGTTGGCGAGAAATCCGCTACAAGTTGTATAGCTGAACCCGGCGCTATAGGAGATCTCCTTTGCCGATGGAATCAGCAGGCGTAATCCGTCCGGCCATAGCAACAAGAGCACGGCAACGACGCCACAGCTAATGAGGATTTTACGATTCAAGATAATGGCACCAGCGATTGTGTCAGCACTATTCTAAGCGCCGATCATATGTGAGTGCCACGAATCTCCGAAGTATTAATCTGCAGGGTTTCAAAGATGTCGGAATCCAGGCCTTGCAGGGCTTCCAGCTCTGCACTGGTTTCATCATCCAGTCCCTGATGGATCACAATTTCAACCCTGCGATTGTGGGCCCGGCCTTCAGCCGTCTCATTGCTCTCGTACGGGCGTGTATCCGCGTAACCGATGACCATCATTCGGTCATCTTGAATACTGTCGTCCACCAGCAACTCATGAGCCACTGACAGGGCACGCTGCGCTGACAGATGCCAGTTGGAAGGGATTGCCGCGGTGGCGATGGGGATGTCATCTGTGTGGCCTTCTACGGCGATTTGTCCATTAACGCCGCTCAGGATCTGGCGCAGCTCGTCCATCACAGGAATAAAATCAGGATTGATGACGGCTGACCCGGATTCGAAAGAGCCCCGCTCACGAATGCGAATCGTGATGGATCGAAACCCGGTTTCAATATCAACCAGGTCCTGTGAAAGTTCGTCTTCAATAACCTCGCGGATTTTTTCGGCATCGTCGAGCGTTTGTTGTTGCAGAACCTGCAGCTTCTCGATCATCAACTGCTCGGCTTCTCCGACGCTGGATTCAACCCCATCGGAATCGATACCAAACTCAGAATCCCCGGTCTCGAGAGATTGTTCCTGGTTCTGAACGGTTTGTTGTTGTATGACTTGTTCGACTGTCGGTTGCGGACGCCCGGGACTGAACTCCTGAGCGATGACGGATGTGCCTTTAGGGATTCCGTCTGCAACGATCTCGTTCTGCACGCCGAAGGCCTGCGCCATGGAGCCAGCGACTTGCTTGTATTTCAACAAATCCATCTCCGAGAACGATAGCAGCAATACGAAGAAGCACATCAAGAGCGCCATCAGGTCAGCAAATGTCGCCATCCATTGGGGCTGACCTTGTTTAACATCATCTTCCATCTCTGAACCTTATGCCGCTTGTTCCAGTCCTGTTGTTTCTTCAGCAGCGGCCGCATTCTGATCGTCTGCATTATTCTGATTGCCGGGATTCAGATATATTTTGAGAGTCGTTTCCAGTGTTCTTGCGTTCTGTCCGTTGAGAATTCCGTGCAGCCCATCAACGCAAATTGCGTTGAGCTTTTCTTCTTCAATGCGGCGCAGCTTGAGTTTGTCTGCGACAGGCATGAAAACCATATTGGCCATAATCGCACCATAAAGTGTTGTGAGCAGCGCCACGGCCATTGCAGGGCCAATCGTTTTCGGATCATCCATATTGGATAGCATTTGCACCAGCCCGATCAGAGTGCCGATCATACCCATCGCAGGGGCAACATCGCCGCTTGCAGTGAACACCTGACTGCCCATTTTTTGCCGTTCACTGGTTTCCTGCTTGCGTTTTTTGAGGAGATTAATCGTTTCGTCCGGGTCGCGGCCTTCTGATGCCAATTCCAAAGCCGAGGCGAGAAAAGGGTAGTCGGCTTCAACCTCTTCGAGAGCCAAGAGGCCTTTCTTACGTGCAGTGCTTGCGATCTCAACAAGTTCGGGAATCAGCTCTTCCGGATTTTTGGGATGAGTACGGAAAGCTTTGAAAGCTACCCGGAACGAGCCAAGGAATTGTGCGAAGTTGAATTTGATTAACACAGTCATCGCAGTGCCGCCGAGCACGATTAGCAATGACGGTGGATTGAGAAAAATATTGGGAGGGCCGCCAAGCAAGATTGCAACTGCTATCACAGCGAAAGCACCGACTAAGCCCAATAATGTTGCCAGATCCATTTGATCCTCCAGAAGGTCTGATTGTCCTTTTCCGATACTGGCTAGTTCAGGAGCGCTCCCTTTGCGACCCTACTAATGCGTTAGTCAGTAATTTGAAAATTCGAGGAAACTTCAATCCGTTTCCTGATAGGGATTACGTCAATATGAGGGGGTGTCTAAACTGAAATACTGGGGAAAAACTGGGATAAAAAAGGGAAATTCAGATGGTTCATGAATAGGCTGTATGCCCCATAAAAAGGCACTTTGCGAAAATTGCGGGCAATTTCAATTTTCAGTTAAGTCGATATCTGCTGCGGTCGTAGTAGTGGCCACGGAGACTGATTGGGCGTTTTTTCCGACTGCCATCGAATTCTCCAAGCGTCCCGGCACATCCTGGTATTCAGGTAGTGCAATCACTCGCCACGCAGAGGGAGGAAATCGTGCGTAAAATAGTGACCTGGTCAGTAATCATTCTCTTGTTCTTTTGTAGCAGCGGCGCTGGCGCCTATTTCTATTTCGATCTTGGCGAGAAGATGTTTGACAGCGATTCAGTAGCTGTCGAGCAAGAAAAGGAAGTGGAACTTCCACCACCGCTCTTTCATGCACTCCCCGCCCTGATTGTCAGTGCCAACTACGAGGGACGGCTGCGCTATCTCCAAGTGAAGCTGTCGGTCATGTCCCGTAGCGAAGAGACGATTGCCAAGGTTGAAGCCAGCACCCCCCTGATTCAGGACAGCATGATCATGCTCCTCAACTCCTATCCTTTCTCGCAACTGGAAATTGCGGAAGGCAAGGAGATCCTGCGCGAGCAGGCTGAGATCAAAGTCCGAGAAATCATTCAGGATGAGGGTGTGGAGTCCGTCCTCTTCACGGGCTTTGTTATCCAGTAATCAAATTAGTCCCGGCAAAATGTGACGCACAGCACTGTTGTGCGGGATTCTCATTTGCTGGTCATTGTCCGTGTAGGAAAATTTCTGGTACCGAGAGTGTACACGCACCTAAATAAACACCGTATCAGGAAAAACAATGCCCTATAAAATCGACTACCTCGAAAGCACCGGGGGTGTCATCACGACATATTGGGGCGAACTGACAGAGCAGGAATTTGTAGAGTGCACGGAAGCCAAGTTCGTCTCCCTGGACAAATATAGCCACTATCGCTATTCAATTAGTGATTTGTCGGCCGTTACCAGGCTTGCCGTCTCGATAGATACCCTGAAATCAAACGCGTTGATGTCTGGCTACGCGCTGGATAGCAATGAATCCGGCTACATGGCCGTTGTCGTCAGCTCTGACTTGCTCTATGGCATCTCGCGGCAATGGAAGGCCAATACTGGCAATCTCGATGATCGTGTGGGTATTTTCCGGACCCGCGATGAAGCCGATGAGTGGATCGCCGAGAAGCTTGCTCGCACTTTCAAAGTGATCGTTTCCGAGGCCAACTGACGTCCGCACTGCCTAAATCTTTGAAGTGCAGTTGTGGCAAGCTGGATGGCGAGTTCATTGCCTCCGGGATTGCTGGACTTGGCAAGTCAGCCCTTTTACTCTTGACCTCAAGAAAAACAACAACGGAGGTCTGTAATGCTTTCATCCCGATTGCTTGCTTGTACGTTTGCACTGGCGACACCCGCTTTGATCACTCTGAATGCAGTGGCACAGTCCGGTACAGCCAATTTCATCACTGGCGAAAACCTGCCGAATCCCAATCCAGTCGTTACATCCAACTGGGGCACGCTGCCAGCGGGTCGGGAGTGGGGCTCAACGGCTGGCATCGATATCGATCCCACTGATGGCCACATCTGGGCTTATGAGCGTTGTGGCGCGGGTAGCTTCGGCGGTGGCGTCCCGATCAATTGCGATTCCAACCCGGTCGATCCAATTTTCAAATTCAATCGCCACACCGGAGAAGTCATAGCCAATTTCGGCGGTGGATTAATGATGACTCCACACGGCATTCATGCGGATGCTGAAGGCAATGTGTGGGTTACAGACTTCGCGGCCAATCAGGACGGTACCAAAGGGCATCAGGTACACAAATTCAGCCCAAGCGGTGAGTTGCTGTTAAGCCTTGGCACGCCAGGTCAGGCGGGTAATGATTCAGCACACTTTAATCAGCCTAACGATGTGATCGTCGGCCCCGATGGCAGCATCTATGTTTCTGATGGCCATAGTGGACAGGGCATGACCAGCAATGCAGCAATGGAAGAAGGCAGAGCTGCAGGACTTACCGCACGGATCATGAAGTTCGCTCCTGATGGTACGTTCATCAAAGAGTGGGGACAGATCGGAGTCCGGCACGGAGAGTTTCGCACGCCCCATGCCATGGAATTCGATTCACGCGGCCGTCTCTGGGTAGCTGACCGGGGCAATCACCGCCTGGAGATTTTTGACCAGGATGGCAATTATCTTGAGTCACGTTATATGTACGGCCGAATCAGCGGTCTGTTCATCACTGATGATGACATGGTGTATGCCATCGATTCGGAGTCCTCACCTACCAGCCATATCGGTTGGCG
>JASBUV010000267.1 GCA_030147705.1 Gammaproteobacteria bacterium | reverse complement strand
CGCACTATGCGTCTGGCATGGTGCGGCTCACAGGCGATATTGCCAATGCCGTAAATTGGTTCATGGGCAAAATAGACCGGCCATTGTTTTGCGTATCTGTTCTCCAACCAGACCTTCGTTATCTCTGTGTATTCGTCCATGCCACGCCCGATTCCGCTTTAGGTGGGAATATTTCCCACAAACATAACACCGAATCCCACGAGTTTCAATATCCCTAACTTCAATACATCTGATCTCAGTGCCCCTAACCCCATTGCCTCGGAACTAAATGCAACGTAATGCAAAGCTCTCCGAATGGTCGTGGAGCTTAGTGAGCATTCGCGTTCGCGAATAGCAAATATTGAGCGTGGGTTGGCGGAGCGGCTTTGCTACCGCACCAAGAGGGCAATCAACAACTTGATCTGAACGTCATCAAGTCGATGACCGAAGGCTGGCATGATGCCAAAGCGGCCATTGGTAATTGAGGCTTTAATGGTTTCGAAGTCTCCACCATACAGCCAGATGTCGTCAGACAACCGAGGTGCGCCGAGGAGTGGATTCCCGGCGCCATCCGGACCATGGCAGGCAGTGCAGCTTTGCTGATAGACAGCTTGACCGGGAAGGGACGCGTCGCCACCGACGTCGAGAGTAAGAATATACTCAGCGACTTGTTCAACGCCCTCTTCACCCAGCATTGCTTGCCAGGCGATCATGTTAGCGCTGCGCCCGCCGCGTATTGATTGTTCGATCTGTTCTGCGCTGGCACCCCACTGCCAATCTACATCGTGCAGATTGGGAAACAGGTTTGCCTGACCTCGGCCTTCTGGCCCGTGGCAGACTGAGCATTCTCGGCGGAAGATACGCTCCGCAGTGTCCATCAGATCCAAATCATTCTGAATCTCGACCAGACTCATACTCACGATTTCGGCTCTCACTCCTGCGAAGTTTGCGTCGAAATTTTCATAACTATCGGAAAGCCGTTTGCCGTGCGACCAATTCAAGATTCCTGCATTGGAACCCAATGCAGGAAAAAACATCATATACATCAGAGAGAAAACCAATGCTCCGAAAATCATCCAGAACCACCAAAGTGGCGGTGCATTGTGCCCTTCTTGTAAGTTTCCGTCCCAGACTGGCTCGACTTCCGGGTGCTCGTCGATATCTTTGCCGAAATAGAGACTCCATACCAACCAGGCAACGCAAGCCAACGAGAAGAGCGTGAGGACTATGATCCAACCGCTCCAGAAACCTGATGGTAAATCGGCGCTCACGTGGTTGATCCTCTCTGTGCTTCTGAGCTCGCGATTTCAGTGATAGCCAGATCTGATTCCAACTCATCCTGAAGCGGTATTCGTGCCACTGCATCGATATTGGTATCGTTGTCACGATTGATTACCCAAACTGCGAGTCCAATCATAAAGGCCATGACCAGCATGTCTCCTGCAAAGATAAGGATTGTCATAGCGCTGCCCCTTCGTCTTCTCCACTGAGACCTGTGCCGAGAACCTGGAGGTATGCGATGAGAGCATCCATCTCTGTCAGTCCTTCCAATTCAGCTTCCGCTCCTGAAATGTCTTCATCGGAATAGGGGTGACCAAGCCTTCTCAGCGCAATAAATTTGGCAGTGATATTACCAGTCTCTTTTGCACTGCGTTTATCCAACCAAGGATAGGCGGGCATAATGCTCTCGGCGACCACGGCTCTCGGGTCGAGTAAGTGAATACGATGCCAGTCATCTGAGTATTTACCGCCAAGGCGGTGCAGATCGGGACCAGTGCGCTTCGACCCCCAGAGGAACGGCCTATCATAGACGAACTCGCCGGCTCTCGAATAAGGCCCATATCGTTCCAACTCGGCGATGAGTGGTCGCACTTGCTGCGAGTGACACACTGAGCAACCTTCGCGAATGTAAATGTCTCTGCCGGTAAGTTGAGCAGCGGTGTAAGGCCTCGTGTTGCTAGTAGCCGTTTCAAGCGACTCCTGATTTAACACTGGCAACAATTGTACGAGACCACCAATGGCCGACACTATCAGGATGCCGAAGATCAACAGCCCTGTGTGTTCCTCAATCTTGCGATGGATAGTCAATCCGTTCATGCACCTACTCCATAGGCGGGATCTACAGCTGGAACTGTTACACGCGCGGTTTCCCTTCCTCTCACCGTCATGTACAGGTTGTAGGCCATGAGAACAGTGCCACCCAAGAAGATTAGCCCAGCCACGAGGCGCAGTAAGTAGTAAGGCGTCATGCTTGCCATGATGTCTTTGAAATCGAAGCTCAGCTCCCCGATCTGGTCAACGCTGAGCCACAACAATCCTTGAGAAACGCCAGCCGCCCACATGGCCATGACATAGAGCATGGTGCCAGCTAGAGCGAGCCAGAAATGAATATTGGCCAGTCGCACACTATAGAGTTCGCGATCTACAAGCCTCGGGATCATGAAATAAAAAGTGCCGTAAGTGACCATGGCATTCCAGCCGAGAGCACCAGAATGGACATGTCCGATGGTCCAGTCTGTGAAATGGCTGATCACATTAACTGAGCGGATCGACATCATTGGACCTTCAAAAGTAGCAAGGCCGTAGAATGCAAGAGAAAGGACAATGAATTTTAAAGCGGGGTCGCTCCGCAATTTCTCCCATGCCGTGCTGACTGTCATGATGCCGTTAATCATCGTTGCCCATGAAGGCGCCAGCAAAATCACACTCATAGCCATGCCTAGAGACTGCACCCATTCCGGTATGGAGTTGTAATGCAGATGGTGCGGACCGGCCCAGATGTAGCTGTAAACGAATGCCCAGAATGCCACTACTGAAAGGCGATAACTCCAAATCGGTCGCTCGGCGTGCTTGGGAAGAAAATAATAGATCATGCCGAGAAAGCCACCGGTTAGCAGGAAGCCCACTGCATTGTGACCGTACCACCATTGGACAACAGCATCCTGAGCACCTGCATAGAGCGAATAGGACTTGTCGATAGAAACAGGCATCGCCAAACTATTCACTATGTGCAACATCGCAATCACGATAATCAACGCACCGTAGAACCAGTTGGATATATAGATTGGCTTGATCTTGCGCGTGGCAATAGTGCCGAAAAACACGATGCCAAAACACACCCAAACGATGGCGATAGCGATGTCGAATGGCCACTCCAACTCAGCGTACTCTTTTGAAGAGTTCCAGCCAGCCAACAGCGATAACCCTCCTAGCAATACAATCAACTGCCACGCGTAACAACAGAACCAGGCCAGCCTGGGCGCGAATAAGGGAACGTGTGAAGTACGTTGCACACTATAGAAAGCTGTTGCCATTAGCGCAGAGACACCAAAGCCGAAAATAACGCCGTTAGTATGCAATGGTCGCAAACGTCCGAAAGACAACCAGAACTGGCCGAAATCGATCGTTGGCCAAACGAGTTCGGCTGAGATATAGACACCCGCAGTCATGGCGAGTACTGCCCAAATCACTGAAAACTGCACCAACCGTAGAGTGATTTTGTCGTGATAATAGTTACTTGATTGAGTCATTTACCGCGTCACCTGCTCGCCTGATTACACACCTAGTAAAGGCCCAAATCCCATGGTCCATAATGCCATGCTAATGCCCAACAGACTCACTGCTGCAACCAAGAGCCAACCTACTAGCGAGGAGGCCATCAGCATACCGCGCTCGGGTGGTATTTCGAGTGCAATCGGTATGCCTTTATAAAGCAGGTACATGCTCCAGATCATAGTCGGTATCAATACGAGCACGTTTATAAACACGTCGGGGAACAGGTGCGCGACGCTCGCGAACGCGAGAGGCGCTCCAACAATTGTCATGAGCGCCATATGCCGGCCAATTGATGTGTTTGCGCCGTAAGTTGTAGCCATCCAGCGACTGATGATCGCGGTGCTGACTAATCCGAATAACAAAACCAATAGATACCCCGCACTGACTATTAATAGCGAGCCCAGAGTCATCCGCAATGGTTCCGCAGCGCCCAGGCGCCAGCCAAAATTGGAAGCGCCGATCAGCGAAAACAAGGGCGGGAGGATTACAAGCCAGAGGGAATAACGGAACATGACTCCCGCTGGCGATGGGTCGACCCGAGAGAGTTGCTCAAAGGCATTGAGAGGCTGGTATAGCGCGCGGATTAAAAGATATGAATCGATCTTGCTACTCATTTCTGCTCTGCTAATTGAAGCCCGGAACTCGGCGAGAATTAAGTGAAAATCATTGAAGTCAATCTTAATTAAGCCAAGCAGAACACTTCCACCCAGTATGAGTCAAGCATTGGGTTGTCCAGGAGTTAAGACTAAGCGAACGGAGGAAGTGCCAGTAGAGGATACGAATTAAATTAATTCGTTTGTTGCAGTGCCTATGACAGGTTTTTGTCTGGACAGGAAAAGGAAAATCAGACCACTAAGCTAGTGCTTCTTGCGCCGCTCTTCACGCGCTGCAGAAAGTTCTTTCGCGAACGCATCGAGCTTCATGCGAATCTCTTCTTCTTTTTTCTTTTTCAAGTAGAGTCGATCGCTGTCTTGCAGATTCTCATTCGTGGAATCTTC
>JASBUV010000230.1 GCA_030147705.1 Gammaproteobacteria bacterium | reverse complement strand
AACTGGCCCCGTATTATTACCAGAGGAGCGACCAGACTGTGCGGGCTGGTCGCCAGTAAAATTCCGGGGATTCTAGCACGTTGAGCAAGTATTATTCGCCGAACAATCCTTGCGACCAGGCTGAGGGAACACGGTAACGCGCAAGTATTTCTTCTTCGCTGGCCAGGGCGTCAGCGTGATTGATTACCATCTGATAGCCGTTGTCGTTTTCCAGTATGAGATTGTCCTGCTCGTTGTAGCGCAGCATTTCCGCAAAATGCTGAAAGTCCTGAATCGGTTCGCCATTGACGTAATTGACAATCCAGTTGCGCCAATCGTGGTAACCCAGATTGACGTCGGCGGCCAGCACCTGCAATGCGACGACCAGTTGTCTGCGCTCCGGCGAACTCCATTCATTGCGTGCCTGTAACAGGCTGACCGGCGCCGTGCGACTCCAGTCGCTGCCCCAGCGCTGGATGAGGTTCATGTTGAGTGGCACAAACAGCACGCCACCGTAGATGTAGTATTCGGGGATCGTGTCGAACTGCTCACTCGCGACCAGACTGTAGCTTGGCAACGCGGCCTGGGCGGTGAGGGCAACTTCCTGTTCCGCGCCGTTACGAACAAGGCGCACGTTGATCGTGTCGCCGATATGGTTCATGTCGATGGCATGCTTGTAGTCGGTGAGGATGTCGTCGGTAATCTTGATCGTGCCGTCGTCGGCGATATCGAACTCTTCGATGCCGAGGATGACGTCATTCTCCTGGATGATGCCAGCTGCAGGAGAGTCATCGAAGACCTTGATCACCAGCACCCCTTGCTGCCCGGAACTCAGACCGTAGGCCGCTTTGGCTGCCGGGCTATCCAGATTCTGGGTGCGAAAACCCAGGTCAGGGAAACCGTCCAGCTTGTCGTCGAGGCTGTCGGTGAGCACATGCTGAATCACACTGGGAGGGACGAAATATCCGAGATTCTCCGCACGCCCGCCAGCGTTCGCCTGCATCACGACACCAACGATTTGCTGATCGACGATCACAGGGCCACCGCTATTGCCTGGATTAATGGCCGCGTCGATCTGGCCAGCGAGCAGATACGCGCCAGCATGGGCATACACCTGCTGTTCGACCCGCGACAGAATGCCCTTGGTAATACTGAGAGACTTGCCCCCAATCGGATAGCCATACACAGACACTTCCTGCAGCGGTGCAGGCAGATCGCCGATGGTTAATGCTTCCAGATCTGAAAAGAACCCCGGTTCATCAACTGTGATGAGCGCCAGATCCGCCTCGTGAGACACGAACAGGACGCGCGCCTGATAGCGTTGTGGGTCGTTGTGTTTTTGTGCCTGGACATAACTGGCATTGGCGACCACATGGGCGTTGGTCAGAATCCGGTTGCCGGAGATCACGGCACCGGAGCCGCTGCTCTGGCGGGGAGTCAGCAGGCGCCAGGGCGTAAAATAATCAGGCGCTGCCTGGGTGGTATAAATCTTGATGACAGAGTCTTGAATCGCCCGAATCTCGCTGGGTTGAGCAAAACTGTTGCCGGCCAACAGACAGAGCAGCAAGGCTGGCAAGGCAGGCGTGACTGAGAGCAGTTGGCGAGTCGCGCTCCCGAAAGGAAAGAGACTGAGTAAGGTGACAAATGGGGTGCGATGCGTGCTCAAACTAAGGACTCCTCGGCTGCGTGACTAGCTTGGCGGAACAAACTCTGTTCTCGCCAAGCTTATTACGTTGCCGAGCGCAAAGCCAACAGCGCACGCCGGAGCGATTGCAGGCGAGGGATCAGGTGACGCGGAGCCCGGGTTCGGCGCCTTCGTGGGGTTCCAGCAGCCAGATATCCTTGCCACCAGGGCCCGCCGCGAGAATCATGCCTTCTGATGTCCCGAATTTCATCTTGCGCGGTGCGAGGTTGGCAACCACCACTGTGAGCTTGCCGATCAGTTGCTGCGGTTCATAGGCAGACTTGATGCCGGACAGAACGGTACGCACGATGTCGGCGCCTTGCTTGTCCTTGCCCAGATCCAGTGATAGCCGAAGCAGTTTGTCAGCGCCGTCGACATGCTCGGCGGAAATAATGCGCGCCAGACGCAGATCGACCTTGGCGAAATCGGCGAACTCGATGGTTGGCTCGAAGCCAGTCTGGTCTTCGGCGGGTGCTGACGCCTCAGTGGCAGCGCTCTGCTGCTTTGACTCGTAGGCTTGCTGGGTCTGATTGATCATAGCTTTGACCTTATCCATTTCGACACGCGTCATCAGCGGTGTGAATTTGTTGATCGTGTGGTCACTCAATAATTGTTCGAGGTCTTGCCACATGAGAGGGGCGACCGACAAAAACTGCTCAGCTTTCTCTGCCATGGCGGGCAAGACCGGCTTGAGATAAATCATTAACAAACGAAAGGCATTGATCCCGGTGCTGCAAATCGCCTGCAGTTCGGCGGATTGCTTGTCCTGCTTGGCGATGACCCAGGGTTCTTTGTCGTTGATGTACTGATTGGCCTTGTCTGCCAGCGCCATAATCAGGCGCACCGCCTTGCCATATTCTCTCTGCTCATAGAATGCGGCAATTTCCGCACGCGCTGCCTGCATTTCTGTGAGCAGCGCAATATTGTCGGGTGTACTCGCCAGCTTGCTAGCAAAGCCCTTGCTGATAAATCCGGCACAGCGGCTGGCGATATTCACGACCTTGCCAACAAGATCTGAGTTCACGCGCTGCGCAAAGTCTTCGAGGTTGAGATCGAGATCATCGATGCTCGCCGACAGTTTGGCCGCGAGATAGTAACGCAGGTATTCCGGATCGAGATGTTCGAGATAGGTACTGGCATTCACGAAGGTGCCGCGCGACTTGGACATCTTGGTGCCATCGACGGTAAGAAACCCGTGTGTATAGACAGCGGTCGGTGTGCGATAGCCTGCGCTGCTCAGCATGGCAGGCCAGAACAAGGTATGGAAATTGATAATGTCCTTGCCAATAAAATGGTAAACCTCGGCATCGCTATCCACGCGCCAATACGCGTCAAAGTCTTTGCCGCTGCGTTGGCAGTAGTTGGCGAAACTGGCCATGTAACCAATGGGTGCATCGAGCCAGACGTAAAAGTATTTGCCCGGCGCGCCAGGAATCTCAAATCCGAAATAGGGCGCATCGCGAGAGATATCCCATTCCTGCAAATCATCGTCCAGCCATTCAGCCAGTTTGTTGGCGACCTGCTCCTGCAGCGTGCCGCTACGCGTCCACTCGCGCAGCATGTCGCGGAATTCCGGCAGGCGGAAGAAAAGATGTTCCGATTCTTTCTCGATGGGAGTTGCGCCGGAAATAACCGAACGCGGATCAATTAGCTCGGCAGGGCTATAGGTTGAGCCGCAGGCTTCGCAGTTGTCGCCATACTGTCCTGGTGCCTGGCACTTCGGGCAGCTGCCTGTGATATAGCGGTCAGCGAGAAAGAGTTTTTTCTCGGGATCGAACAACTGACTGATATTGCGCCGGGCGATGTGGCCATTGGCATCGAGCTTTTTGAAAATCGCTTCGCTCAGTTCGCGGTTCTCATCCGAGTGTGTGCTGTAGTAGTTATCGAAACCGATGTGAAAACCGGCGAAGTCGCGCTCGTGATTCGCCTGCACCTCGGCGATTAACTGTTCGGCCGTGATGCCGCGCTTCTCGGCACTCAACATGATCGCCGTGCCGTGGGCATCGTCAGCACAGACATACACGCAGTCATGGCCCTGCATTTTCTGCAGGCGAACCCAGATATCCGTCTGGATAGTTTCCATCAGGTGGCCCAGATGAATATCACCATTGGCATAGGGTAGGGCACTGGTTACCAGAATCTTGCGTGTTGTCACTTGTTTCTCATCCTCGTTGTTGCGCGTTTCCAGAGTGGCTGACTATATTTCGACCATTTCGAAGTCTTCTTTGCCGACACCGCACTCGGGACACATCCAGTCGTCGGGAATCTCATCCCAGCGCGTGCCTGGAGCAATACCGTCTTCGGGCAGTCCGAGTTCTTCGTCGTAAATAAAGCCGCATACGAGGCATTGCCATTTTTTCACCAGAGTACTCCTTGGAAGTTTGCTGAAGGTCGAGCCGGGAAAGGACGCTGCATTTTCACTCAGTCAGTAATTCAAGTCTGAACTTCAACACTGAGCTTGCAGACCACACTTGGGGACTGCAATGCGTAAACTGAAACTGAGTCATTCGCATGCAGGGTGAGGCGTTGCCTGTCTCTGACAGTGCCCCAGACAAGTAGTCTGTGCAGGGCTGCAAACGCCAGCATGTGGGCAGAGCCCCTGATTCACGACTGCGACCATTATCCTGTGTTAATGACCGCGCATCATAGCGGAAGCTGGTGGCAAATTCAGCCTCTTTCCCCGACGTAGGCGCGCGATTCTCGATTAATTGATGCTTCAACTGTGGATTGCCTTTATTATGCGCCTTGGCTTTTAACCACGCAGAGGAACTTGCGCAGTATGAGTATCAAATCGGATCGCTGGATCAAGAAAATGGCACAGGAAGAGGGCATGATCGATCCGTTTGAACCTGAGCAGGTCAGATTTGTTGGCGATCAGAAAGTGATTTCCTATGGCACGTCGAGCTATGGCTACGATGTGCGTTGCGCCAGCGAATTCAAGATATTCACCAATGTGCACACGACCAATGTGGTCGATCCGAAAAACTTCGACGAAGGCAGCTTTGTCTCCATCGATGAGCCAGTCTGTGTAATCCCACCCAACTCATTCGCCCTGGCGCGTACCATCGAATATTTTCGCATACCCAAAGACGTGCTCACTGTATGCCTGGGCAAGTCGACCTATGCGCGCTGCGGAATTATCGTGAATGTGACTCCACTGGAACCTGAGTGGGAAGGGCACGTAACGCTGGAATTTTCGAACACCACTCCGCTGCCCGCCAAAATCTACGCCAATGAGGGTGTCGCACAGATGTTGTTCTATCAATCAGATGAGCAATGTGATGTGACTTACAAGCAGCGTGGTGGCAAATACATGGGTCAGACTGGCGTCACACCGCCCAAGGCTTGATATCTCCGGGCAGTTTGCAGCGCATTTCGCACACGGTAGCTTGTTCGGGTGATAGCGCGTTCCCTCGCGCCAGAAATTTGGCTCTTCCCCGCTGGAAATCTGGCGTAGTGCAACACTTCGTCAAGTTCTTGGCGGAAATCGTCTCCCACCGATCTCACGACTAAATCGTCAATTGTTCAGCAAACACTGGTTATTCCGGCTCTAGCGCTGTTTATGTGTCAGTGCATTGGCAATTGGAACAAAAATTGCACCTGTAAAAGGCAGGAAACGGAATAGAGTCCGGAATTTTTAGGAATGAAGGGCTTGAGGTGGTTCTGCACGCTACCTGCGATTCAAGAATGATTCGAATCGCTGTGTGAACTGAATCGGTAGTCAAACGATTTTCTTGAGTGAGTCACAACGGATTCGACTCTGCAATCTTGAGAACACCGCGCAGCCTCATCGGCTATGCAATTAATCGACTGACTTGCGGTTAAGTTTAGCGAAGAAGTGAACATCGTTCAGAACTGATATTCAGCTCGTAATGAGAGCTGGCTGTCAGAGCATCAGAGCAGATGGTTCGGCTTCTTAAGCAAGCAAAATAGTAAGTAAAACTGGGAATGCAGAACCCGTGGAATGGATTCCGGTAGCAGTGATAGCTGAATGCAATGCCATGCTGATTGGTCGTACTGGAGCTGTACTCCAGCGTAGTAAACAGAGCAGGCAATCAGCGTAAACGGGGACAACAAAGTGACGCCAGCCTTGTCTGGAGCACAACAATACCTGCCAGTCCGGTCAACCTATCGGGGTTGCATCGCTGGCCTTTTCATCTCTGAATTTCTTGCACAGAGTACCCCGCGACCAAGCATCTTCTGGCTTCGAACACTTTCTACCTCCGTAAAAGTCAACAATAAACTGGTCAGAGACTCGCAAGCATTCCATCCCGGAATGTCTTACGGCAGTTCCCTGGCCTTGAGTACAGCAGTACGTACCAACACAATACGGGATGACTGACAATGACTTCAGTTACTGGAGCCTCTGCGCTAGAAAAATCAGAAAACAGCAACGCCATTGAAGACGCTGATCTCAGCGAAGTCGTGGATCGCTATGCGCCACTGGTAAAACGCATCGCTCATCACTTGCTGTTGCGTATGCCTGCCAGCGTACAGATCGATGATCTGATTCAATCGGGCATGATCGGGCTGTTGGAAGCCGCCAGCAAATATGATGTAAGCAAAGGTGCGAGTTTTGAAACCTACGCAGGAATTCGTATCCGCGGATCGATGCTCGACGAGGTTCGCAAGGGTGACTGGGCACCGCGTTCTGTGCACCGCAAATCCCGCAAAGTCGCCGAAGCAATCAAGGCTATCGAGGCGCGCACTGGACAGGATGCGAAAGACAAAGAGATCGCCAAGGAAATGGATATTGATCTCAACGCCTATTACGCCATCTTGCAGGACGCGACCGGCTCCCGATTATTCAGCTTCGACGACATCATGGAAGGCGACGATTCAGCCATTGAACTGGCTGCCGGCGAGTTACCGGGGCCATGTGATGGGCTGCAGCGTGATTCCTTCAAGTCCCATCTTTCCCGGGCAATCGATAGTCTGCCCGAGCGCGAAAAGCTGGTGCTGGCACTCTATTACGATGAAGAGCTCAATCTGAAAGAGATTGGCGAAGTGATTGGCGTCAGCGAATCCCGGGTTAGCCAGATTCATTCCCAGGCAGCGATGCGACTCCGTGCGCGTCTGGCAGACTGGAGCTAGTTTCCGCTTTTTCATTCCCCGCCCCCGGGCGAGCGTTGTCTCGCCCGACAGGCTATAATCGCGCCTCGTTAAATTCCAGCCGGAAACCCGGTCGTTCCCGGGCGTCGCAGCGAAGCTATGGACCAGACAACCTCAGCAACAAGCAAGCAAAGCCCCGCGCAGAATCAAGCTGTCTTGCTGCAAGCCAGTGAACTGTTTTGTGAGCGCGATGATCGCGTCCTGTTCAGTGGGCTCAATTTCAGCGTGAGCCGGGGTCAGGTATTACAGATCAAGGGCGGCAATGGTACGGGTAAAACAACCCTGCTGCGCATGCTGTGTGGCCTCAATCAGGACTTCGAAGGAACACTCTATTGGCAAGGCCAGGACATGGCTGAGCAAGAGGAGGCGTTTCATTCAGCGTTGTTGTATATCGGCCACCGCGTCGGTGTGAACAAGGTGCTCACACCGCTGGAAAATCTGCGCTGGACCTGCCGATTGCAGCGTGAGGTGAGTGATGAGCAACTCATGTCTGCTTTGGCAGGAGTCGGCTTGCGCGGCTTTGAAGATTCCCAGTGCCATGCCTTGTCGGCCGGTCAGCAACAGCGCGTGGCTCTCGCCAGATTGTTGCTGAGCCAGGCAACTCTGTGGGTGCTGGATGAACCCTTCACGACCCTGGATGTAGACGGCGTAGCGTTGCTGGAAAATCTGCTCCAGCAACACGCAGCCCGAGGAGGGGCGGTACTGGTCACGACGCACCATAATCTGCAAATTCCCGGACTTGAGGTGCTGACCCTTGGCTAACGCCCACACCTCGACATTTTCCGCATTCAAGGCAACTCTGAAGAGAGATTTGCTGATTGCCTATAAAAGGAAGAACGATGTGGTGAATCCCTTCATGTTCTTTCTCATCGTTGCCTCTCTCTTCCCGATCGGTGTTTCCCCGGAACCGGAGCGCCTCAGCCTGATCGCTGCAGGCGTGTTATGGATCTCGGCGTTGCTCGCCGCACTGCTGGCCATGGACAACCTGTATCGCGCCGATTACGAAGACGGCTCACTCGAACAGCTTCTGCTCAGCCCCCATCCACTGTTTTTCATGGTGCTGGCCAAAAATATTGCTCACTGGCTGGTGAGTGGTTTGCCGGTGGTACTGGTCTCGCCGTTAATCGCCTATATGCTGAGTCTTCCCGATGGTTCTTACCATGTACTGTTTCTCAGCCTGTTATTGGGAACGCCAGTGTTCAGCCTGCTCGGTTCGATCGGTGTGGCATTGACGGTAGGATTGGGAAGCAGGGGATTGATTCTGGCAATGATTACCTTGCCGATGAGTGTGCCGGTATTGATAGCCGGGACGCTGGCCGTGCAGCAGACCCAGAACGGCGCTTCTCTGCTGGGATTTCTCGCCATTATGGGTGCCATGTTGCTATTCGCACTGACGCTGGCACCGTTGGCATCGGCGGCGGCATTACGCATAAGTGTGAATTAGAGCGCCGACCTGCCCGGGATAGGGGCCGATTAGGCTATAAGCTCGCATTTACAATGAGTTACAATAAGTAACAGGGGCCCCGTTTTGGCCCATGTTATAGTTTTTCGTCAGATTTCAGAGGCCGAATTTCTTTATGTGGACGTGGTTTCACAAGCTTGGATCGCCCAAGTGGTTTTATGACATCTCCGGGCGCTGGTTGCCCTGGTTGGTGGCTTGCATGGCCGTCTGTCTGGTGGTGGGTGTCATCTGGTCCTTGTTGTTCGTGCCGCAGGACTATCAGCAAGGCCTGACCAACCGCATATTCTATGTGCACGTGCCCGTGGCGAGTATTTCGCTGGCGTTTTTCCCATTGATGGCGATTGCCGGAACGGTGTCGCTGGTGTGGAAAATGAAGCTCGCGGACGTGGTCGTTAAGGTAGCAGCGCCTCTCGGCGCCTGGTTTACTGCGCTGGCGCTGGCCTCCGGATCCATTTGGGGCATCGACACCTGGGGAACGTTCTGGGTCTGGGATGCGCGCTTAACGTCATTGCTGCTGCAATTTTTTCTGCTGATCGGGATGATCTCCTTGCGCTCGGCACTGGAAGATACGGACGCGGCGGCCAAAGCCTGTGCGTTGCTGTCGATTGTCGGCACTATCAATATGGTTGTGATCAAGTATTCGGTGCTGTGGTGGGACGTCCTCCATCAGCCACCAACCAATTTTACAGTGGACAACTCCCAGCCCAATGGCCCGGAAATCTGGATACCGCTGGTTATCATGTTTCTCGGTGTGTACCTGTTTTTTGTGATTAGTCTGATTTTGTCAGTTCGCAATGAAATTTTACGACGCGAACGACGAGCGCAATGGGTGAGTGAACTCGCTGCGCAATAAATGCGTTAGATAAAAGAGCGCATTGGTAGGTAATGAGTAGTTTGTAACAATGATTCAGTTTGAAAATTTCCAGGACTTTATTGCCATGGGCGGCTATGCCGCCAATGTGTGGTCAGTGTATGCGATGTTTGCCGTTTTTCTGGCATTCAATCTGTTGTGGCCATTGCGCAAGAAAAAACAACTCATGCGCGAGATCAAACGGCGGCAGATTGTGAATGAACAGGCGCACAAGCAAGCCGAACCTGAGACACCAGTAATGCAGCCGCTTGAACCACTTGCCGATGCAGCGAGCCCTGCGGGAGATAAATCATGATGAAGCCTCACCGGAAAAAACGTCTGGGCATAATCCTGTTTATTGCGACCGGATTGACTATCGCGATTGGACTGACCCTGTTTGCCCTGAGTCAGAATATCGACCTCTTTTATACGCCAACGCAGGTTGCGGCTGGTGAAGTAACGCCGGGCGACAAGGTGCGCATTGGCGGCATGGTGAAGGAGGGCTCAGTTGACTCTGCCCAGGACAGTCTGCTGGTGAGCTTTGCGGCAACTGATTACGCGCACGATGTCATTGTTCAGTACGAAGGCATTCTTCCCGATCTGTTCCGCGAGGGGCAAGGCGTTGTGGTAGAGGGCTCGCTCGGAGCCGGTGGTGTGTTTATCGCTGATCGCGTACTGGCCAAGCACGACGAAAACTATATGTCTGTTGAAGTGAAGAAGGCGCTCGATCAGGCCGGCGCCTCTGCAGCCAATCACCCCTTGATGCCGGAGTCATAGATGATCCCAGAGCTAGGTTCGTTTTCCCTGATACTTGCGCTTTGTTTGAGTGTGATACTTGGCACCCTGCCTTTGGTCGGTGCACAGACCAAGAATCTGTTGTGGATGAACCTGGCGCGCCCATTGGCGGCGGGTGTATTCGTCTTCACCGGTATCGCTCTGGCCATTCTGGCCTATGCCTTCGTTGTTGATGATTTTTCTGTACAGTTTGTGGCGCAGCATTCCAATAGTCTGCTGCCCACACGTTACAAGTTGACGGCGGTGTGGGGTGGTCACGAGGGCTCGTTTCTCGTCTGGACTTTCATGCTAACAGCCTGGACGCTCGCGGTGGGTGTCTATTCCAAGAGTATGCCGCTCAGTTTTGTCTCTCGGGTGCTGGGCGTACTCGGACTTCTCACTGCCGCTTACATTCTCTTCATGCTCGGCACGTCCAACCCTTTTGATCGTGTTATTCCTTTGCCGCCTGCTGATGGAGCCGATCTGAATTCCGCATTGCAGGACATCGGTTTCATCGTCCATCCCCCAACACTGTATATGGGCTATGTGGGTTTCTCTGTGGTCTTCGCATTTGCAATCGCCGCTTTGCTGAGTGGGCGACTTGACGCTGCCTGGGCCCGCTGGTCGCGCCCCTGGGCAAATGTTGCGTGGGCAATTCTGACAATCGGCATCGCGCTCGGCAGCTGGTGGGCCTACTATGAACTGGGCTGGGGAGGCTGGTGGGCCTGGGATCCTGTCGAGAATCCACCCCTCATTACCTGGCTATTTGGTACGGCGCTTGTTCACTCTCTCGCGGTGACCGAAAAGCGCGGCGTATTCAAAAGCTGGACTGTGCTGCTTGCGATTCTGGCGTTTGCAGGGAGTTTGCTTGGGACCTTTATCACGCGCTCCGGCTTGCTGACTTCCGTCCACGCATTCGCGAGTGACCCAACTCGTGGTGTATTTATTTTGGCGATTCTGGGGTTTTTCATCGGCGGCGCATTGCTGCTCTATGCGTTACGCGCACCCTTGATGAAATCCGATGTGGGTTTTGGCTTGCTGTCGCGAGAAATCTTTTTGCTCGCCAACAATGTGATTCTGGTTGTCGCAGCTGCTTCCATTTTTCTGGGCACGCTGTTTCCGATGGTGTATCAGGCACTGACTGACGATCTTATTTCCATTGGCCCGCCTTATTTCAATGCCATCTTTGTGCCCCTTATGATTATTCTCGTGGTGTTTCTGGGCGTAGGGCCTCTGAGTCGCTGGAAGCGCACCTCTCAGGCATATCTTGTCCAGCAGCTTAGCAAGGTAGCAGTGGCCAGTGTGGTACTTGGCGTTGTGATTCCTTTGCTCATCATGCTGCAGATTTCCATCGCAGCAACGGTGGCGGTGATGCTGGCTTCCTGGATTGTGTTGAGTATTGGCAAGGACGTTGCCAACCGCACGGCCAACAAGAGCGACAGGCTCTCTGGCCTGAGAGGGCTGACCTATAGCTACTACGGGATGCAACTGGCCCATTTTGGTATCGCCGTGATGTTGATAGGCGTCGCCTTGACCAGCTATTTCGCCATGGAGAAGAGTGTGTTGCTCGCGCCCGGGCAGTCCACTGAACTGGGTGAATATTCTTTCACCCTCAATGGCAGCTCTGATATTCGTGGTCCGAATTTCGTTGGCGATCGCGCCGAGATAGTTGTTCTGAATAATGGTGAGCCGGTGGCGACGCTTTATCCGGAACGGCGCGTTTACCTTGCCAGTGGCACTCCTTCGACGGAAATGGCGATCGATGCCGGTTTCCTGCGTGATTTGTTCATTACGCTGGGCGAGCAGAAAGAATCGGGCTCCTGGTCCATGACCTTGTATATCAAACCATTCGTGCGCTGGATCTGGCTGGGTGCGATCTTCATGGCGTTCGGTGGCACACTCGCGGCTGCCGACAAGCGTTATCGACGCTTGCGTCAACGCCGTTCAGTCAGCGCTGAGCAACAACAATCAGTTACAGCTGGCACTCAAGTCACACCGGTCTCCTGAGGATTAATCATGCAGCGCTGGAAAGCCTTTGTTCCGCTTCTCGCTTTTGTTGCACTGGCAGTGCTGCTCTGGCGTGGCTTGTATCTCGATCCGAAGGAACTGCCTTCCATGTTGATCGACAAGCCCATGCCCGCTTTCGCCCTGACAACGGTAGAAGGGAAAGAGGTGAGCAATGCAGATTTGCCAGACGGCATGTTTCTGCTCAACGTGTGGGGTAGTTACTGCTTGCCCTGTCTGGTGGAACATCCAACCTTCATGCGCCTGGCGGAAGAGGGCGAGATTCCTGTTGTTGGCGTAAATTACCGTGATCGTAAAGACCTGGCACTGCGCTGGTTGGATGATAACGGCGACCCGTTTGCCTTCAGCATTCTCGATGAGTCTGGTCGCTTCGGAATCGACCTCGGCGTTTATGGCGCGCCAGAAACCTATCTGGTTGATGCCAATGGCGTGATTCGCTACCGGCATGTGAGTGTGCTGGATGAAAATGTCTGGCGCGAAGAATTCTTGCCGGCGATTGCTGAGTTGCAAGCAGAAGGTAGCGAATAAAATGACAACGCTTCGCTTACCGATATCGTCAGTTTTGGCGCTGGGACTCTTGTTGATTCTGCTTGTCCCGAACGGCGCCTCGGCACAGGTTGATACGTTTGCTTTTGAAACCGAGGAGCAGCAACAACGTTTCCGGCATCTCTCCAACGTGCTGCGTTGCCCAATGTGTCAGAACACCAACCTCAGTGGCTCCTCTGGCGGTACCGCCGAAGATTTACGTCGCGAGATTCACGCGATGATCATCGATGGCTGGACTAACGAAGAGATCGAGCAATTCATGTACGACCGTTACGGGGATTTTATTTTTTATCAGCCGAGACTGCGCGCGGAAACGATTTTGCTCTGGTTCGGTCCGCTGCTGTTTCTCCTGATTGGGGGGCTGATAGCCTTCTCGGTGTGGCGGCGTGCGAAAAGCTACGAAGACAAATCGGCTGATCTTGATGAAGAACAACAGGATCGGCTCCGTAAACTCCTCGATGACAAACCCTTGTAAACCTCGCCCTGGAAAACTGCTTTGTTCTGGATATTAACCATCTGCCTGTTTGTTCTGGCCTGTTTGTTTGTCTTGCTCCCCGTCTGGTTACGGCAGCGAAGTAGCAATCAGCAAGCCGAAGAGTTGCGCGCCAGCGCCAATATCGCCTTGTTTCATGAGCGAGTGGATGATCTCGAAAGCGATCTTGCCACCGGTGATATCGACAAGGCTCAATTTGATCGCCTCTTGCTGGAGCTGCAGCAGAATCTGCTCGCCGATACCGAGTCAGAGAAAGATGAGAACAATCAGTCTGGCAGCGACAACCTGCACGCAAAAGTACAGAACGCGTCGCGCATGGCGATTGTGGTCCCGGTGGTGTTGGCGCTGCTGGTGCCGGTTGCCGCCTATGTGCTCTATGAGCGCTGGGGCTATTTCGACAACGTGTCCCTGACTGATTTGTTCGAGCGCACCATGGAAAGTGCAGGCAACCCTCAGGAAGCACAAGAATTGATTGTGGCTCTGGGAAATGTGGTTCAGGAGAACGGCGAGCTTCCCTGGGCCTGGTATTTCCTCGGCGAAAACTTCGCCAACATTGGCATGTTTGAAGAAGCGCAAATCTCTTATCAGCGAGCGTCGGAATTATTGGAAGACGACCGGGAGAAAGCCTTGGTTCTCGGTCGTGTAGCTCTGGCGATGTACGTGAACGCCGGACTGGAATTCACTCCGGACTTGTCGGCGGTCATCGCAGAAGCCAGACGTTTAAATCCCAACGAGGTGTCTGTATTGCAATTGCTGGCAGCCGATGCGGAACAGAATCAGGACTGGAGCGCTGCCATTGACTATTGGCGACTGCTGATTCAGCGCGACCCTAACTCGCCCGAGGCGCAGGAGCTACGCAACAATATCGCGGCGGCCCAGCAAATGCTGCAGCGCGAAGAGGGGGCGGCGAGTGGTCCTGTCATTGAGGTCGCACTGAGCCTTGGTGAAGGTGTTGAAATAGGCAGAGACATCACAAATGAGCAGATCGTCTTTGTCGCGGCGCGCAATGCGGAACAGGAAGGGCTGCCACCGCTCGCAGCGGTGCGCATGAGCGTGGCCGAGTTGCCTGCATTGGTGAGGCTGGATAACAGCAGCGCTGTGGGGCCTTTCAACCTGTCTTCAGCGCAATCGGTCTTCATTACCGCAACCAT
>JASBUV010000260.1 GCA_030147705.1 Gammaproteobacteria bacterium | reverse complement strand
TGAGGTGGCCGAACCCATCTTCGCCGAAGACCTCGAGCGCTGGCAAGAATCTGTACAGCGCGCGATTGAACAAGGTGTCGAGCACCGCATTGAAATGCGCATCACACGCAAGGATGGATCGATTCGCTGGATTGAGGCAATCGGCAACGTAATCAGGGACGAGCAAGGCACGCCCGTGCGGATGATGGGTACCGCCATGGACGTCACCGAACGCAAAACCGCCGAGTTGTCACTGCATGACAGCGAAGCCGCCAATAGCGCCTTCCTCCAGGCGATCCCGGACCTGATTTTCCGTCTCGACAAGAACGGTGTGCACAAAGACTATTTCATTCCAGAGGCGGAGGAATCGTTTACCCGTGCTGATAAAATCATCGGCAGCACTGTTCATGAATTACTTCCCGCCGATGTTGCCGCCCTCTATGTTAAGAGCATCCAGGAATGTCTCGACCACCGGGCCACGGAAATTTTTGAGTACAGTTTACAACTTGAGAATGAAGAGCTTAAAGATTTTGAGGCGCGCATGGTGCCTTTCGGTCTCAATGAAGTGATGGTACTGGTACGCAATGTCACCGAGCACAAGCAGGCTGAGCGCGAGAGAGAGCACTTGCACGAACAACTTGCGCAATCGCAGAAAATGGAATCCATCGGAAGATTGGCTGGCGGTGTCGCACATGATTTCAATAATCTGCTGCAAGCCATACTTGGCAATGCCGAACTACTGCGGCTCAAACTTTCACACGACAAGAAATTAAGGTGCCATGTCGAACAGATACTGAGCACCGGGCAACGCTCAGCGGAGCTGACCCGCCAGCTACTCGCCTTTGCGCGCAAGCAAACAGTGGCGCCGGTACACGCCGACCTGAACGAATTGATCGAACGCACTCTCAACATGCTCAGGCGACTTATTGGCGAGCACATTTCCGTCCACTGGCACCCCTACCCGGCTCCATTACCTGTGCTCGTTGATACTGCACAGATGGATCAGATTGTAACCAATGTGATGCTCAATGCGCGCGATGCACTCGGCGCGATCGGGAACATCACTGTACAAACCAGTATCGTCGAAGTTGGCAGCGATGAGTCAGCTCATGCTGATCTCACTCGCGGTCGCTATGCCTGCCTGAAAATCACCGATGATGGCGAGGGCATGAGTGAATCGATACTGGAACGCGTCTTCGAGCCTTTCTTCACTACCAAGAAGATCGGCGAGGGTACAGGCCTCGGGCTGGCGATGGTCTACGGCGCAGTGAAGCAGAATCGTGGCGAGGTAGCGATCACCAGTACCCAGGGTAAAGGCACGCAGGTTGAGATCAATCTGCCGCTCCAGGAAAGCGTACCAGCCAGCCTGTCAGTGACTGAGCCCGACATTGATCATACCGATCTGACACATGAAGCTCGGGTTCTGGTGGTTGAGGACGAAGATGCGATCCTGAGTGTTATCAAGGACACGCTGGAACACAAGGGCTATCAAGTGGTCACTGCCGCGACGCCCAGCGAAGCACTGGCCATATGCAGAGATAACAGTGCGCGGATCGATCTGGTACTCACTGATGTCATCATGCCGGAGATGAACGGCGAGGAATTGGTCGATCGCTTGAGAGAGTGCCGTAAGGACCTGAAGTTCATCTACATGTCAGGCTACCCAGCGGACGTAATCGCCGCCAAGGGCTTGTTGAATCCCGGCATCAATTTTATTCACAAGCCCTTCAACGTGCGCGCACTGACAGACATCGTGCAGCAGTGCCTGCAGCATGAGAACACGGGTATCACCTAGCGGCACGTTGAGCCAAACCCAGGCATCAATCGCCCGGCTTGCGCGCCACCAGAAATACCGAACTTATCTTCCCGGGTGGATCGAACTCTTCGACGATTTCGAATCCTGCTGCGCGGTGACTCGCGATCAGCTCTTCTCTGGAGAATCCCTGAATATCGGGAAACAGACCGACAAAACTCATGATCGGAAGCAACACCCTCCAAATGCCTTCTGGTCGGGGCGAACAGATACTGCTACTTATAAAATAGCCGCCCGGCTTCAACAGTTCCCAGCACTTCTGAATAGGCAGATTAACGTCTTCCATGAGGTGCAAGATATTGAGCCCAAGAATCACATCAAACTGTGCCGCATCGAGCTCCTGCGTGCGGATGTCTGCCACAGCAAAATCAACATTCTCGATGTTCTGCTCGGCCTTCTTGCGATTACCGATCGCGATCATTTTTCGCGCGTAATCAGTTGCCAGAATATGGCTCACGTAGGGGGCGTGCAGCAGTGCGGTCGACCCTGTGCCACAACCAAACTCAAATACCCGGTGCTGTGGCTGCAGGTACTTCCGCGTAATCTCAAGCTTGCGCTCATAAGAAGCTGGATCGGCAATTGGCTGCCGCGCGTATCCTTCCGCCACCGCGTTAAACAGAAACTGTCCCTTTGCCATCGCAATCTCCTTGGCTGTAAGTACCTGATCTTGTGTCTGACGTAGATTCTGCTTATAAGTTACTTTCAATCTCTGCAATTCGCATCGACTGATCGCATCGCCCCTTTTCATCTGGAGCCAACCATGTTCACTTGCTCACATCGCTTTCTTCGACATCGTTTACTGTGCTTGTTCCCGTTCCTGCTCCTTGGAAGCTCGCTTACCGCCCAGGAAAACCCGCCGCAAGGCGCCACATTACCTATTACTGTGCCTCTTCCTGCACTGCTGGAAAACCGCGAAGTACTTATGGTGAGAGTCGACCTGGAACCTGGTCAGGCATCGCCTCCTCATCGCCATCACGCGCACGTCATGGTGTATGTGCTCTCTGGTGAAATCGAAATGCGCGTCAACGAAGAGGAAGTTGTTCGACTCGGCCCGGGCCAGACATTTCTGGAAACCCCCGACGACGTACACAGCATCGGCCGGAATGTCAGCACTACTGAGCCCGCCAGTTTTCTGGCTATACTTATCAAAGAAGCCGGAGCTCCGGTAACTGTTCCGGCCGATTAGGAGAATAAAAAGGAAATAGCTGAGTCGATCTCCGTGCCTGGCTGCATGGCCGACAGATTATGTTTCGCTCCGCCCTGACCGCCAGGATTGGCAGGACCAATCCTGGTTAAGCATTAATGATGCACTTCACGCATCACGATCTGACCACCGTGAATTTGTAGACTCTTGAGCTTATCCCCCGCACAGCAATACCTTCAGGACTTTGTCAAAAGGGCCTACTCGACCAACGCGAGTAGCTGGCCTGCAGATGACAAAGCCTTGCCTGCAATGGAGGCATTACAGCAGAAGCTCGACCCATCTGGTCAGGATGCAATTGTGCTGTGTTTCGCGCTCGCCAAGATTCATGACGATCTCGGAAACTACGAGCGCGCCTTCAAATTATTCTGTGAAGGGAACCGGCATCATGCGCGCAACAAAACCGACACGATCGAGGATGCGCGTGACTCAGCAGCTATGGTGCGAGAGATTTTTTCGAACCTGAATCTCTCATCGTTTACTCCTGCGCAAAGCGAGGCCCGACAAAGACCCGTCTTTATTCTCGGCATGCCTCGCTCAGGAACATCGCTGGTCGAGCAGATTCTGGCCACGCACAGCGAGGTGTATGGCGGCGGAGAACTCGGCTTGTTGGGCCAGTGGTGCTTCGGCTATCTCAAGCTCGCCAGAACCCATGGCAAGAACCTGCAATTACAAAACTACATTGGCCAGTTGCGCAGTCACTACCTGTCCGGTATCGGCAAGCTTAGCGACAAGCCCGTGGTGACAGACAAGATGCCTGTCAATTTCTTCTGGCTCGGTTTCCTGCTGCTGGCACTCCCCGAGGCGGTAGTGATTCATACAAGTCGCGATCCCATGGCG
>JASBUV010000254.1 GCA_030147705.1 Gammaproteobacteria bacterium | reverse complement strand
GGAACAGGAGAAGAAGATGGTGGAGCCTACCGGGATCGAACCGGTGACCTCAACGCTGCCAGCGTTGCGCTCTCCCAGCTGAGCTAAGGCCCCATCTTGAGCGGTGTCAAAAGAAGGCGCATTCTAAGCACCCCTCCCTGCTCTGTCAATTAAAGGCAGGTATTTATAACGTTCCCACAATCCTTTGTTAGTACCGGCAGGGTTGACTCTGTTGTGAGGCTTCCCTGCCCGTTTGATTGTGTGCAATGCATTACATTGCGCGGAAGTCTTTCTCCAGTTGTTTTGCTTGTTTCTTGGAGATGCCACCCAGTATTTCGATGGCATGGCGAATTCTTGCGCGACTGATATCCAGGCCGAGGATGCTGATCGATTCGATGACTGACACTGAGACTGGTTTGCCGCTGATCGCGACGAACAAGGGGAATAGAAAATCCCGTATTTTGAGGTCAAGTGTCTGGGCCAGTTCCTGGAGACACTGTTCTACTGTTTCGCGTTCGAAGTCGGGTAGCGCTTCGAGTTTCCATAAAGTGAATTGCAGAATTGCGAGGCTGTCTTCTTTGCTCAGCTTTTTGTGAGCGAACGTGGCTTCATCCACGCTGACCAGGCCTGCTACGAACAGATGGGCAATGTCTGCGACATCGCTAAGTCGTTCGACGCGTTGTTTGATCAGTGGCACGATGCGCGCAACGCGATCTTGGGCAAAGGCCCAGGTGGCGAATGCCTGTGCGAAGCTTATGTCATCGAGATCTTCCCGCAAGTATTTGCCATTTAGCCAATCGAGTTTCTCTGTGTCGAAGATAGGGCCGCCGAGTGAGACGCGACTGATATCGAACGCTTCTGTCATTGCCTCGATGGAAAATTTCTCTTCGCCTGATGGCATGGTCCAACCCATCATGCCGAGATAATTTACGAGTGCTTGCGGCAGGTAACCCATGTCGCGGTAATAATTTATGCTCGTGGGATTTTTGCGTTTACTGAGCTTGCTCTTGTCGGGATTGCGAAGCAATGGCATGTGACAAAATACCGGCGGTTCCCACTCGAAGTATTGGTACAGGAGCACGTGCTTTGGCACTGAATTGATCCACTCTTCACCGCGAATGACGTGGCTGATTTGCATCAGGTGGTCATCGACCACGTTGGCGAAATGGTAAGTAGGCAAGCCGTCAGACTTCATAAGGACTTGCATGTCGATTTGTGACCAACTGATGTTGACCTTGCCTCTGAGCAGATCTTCGAACTCGCAGTCCCCTTGTTCAGGGATTTTCATGCGTATGACATGTTCTTCGCCTGCCTCGAGTTTTTGTGTGACTTCCTCTGCAGTGAGATGTGTGCAGTGTCCGTCGTAGCCCAATTGCTGTTTCTGCTCCATTTGTTCTTTACGCAGAGCGTCAAGACGCTCGGAGCTGCAGAAGCAGTGAAAAGCGTGTCCTTTGTCGAGCAATATCTTGATGTGATCCTGATAGATTGCACTGCGTTCGCTCTGACGATACGGTCCGTACTCTCCGCCGCAATCCGGTCCTTCGTCCCAATCGAGTCCCAACCAGCGTAATGATGCGAGAATATCCTGCTCTGATTTGCTGGTGCTGCGCAGCTGATCGGTGTCTTCGATGCGCAGAATAAATTGCCCTTTATGCTGATGAGCAAAGCAACGATTGAACAGTGCGATGTAGGCAGTGCCGACGTGTGGGTCACCGGTGGGTGATGGCGCGATTCGGGTACGAATAGAGGTCATTTGTTGAATATCTATAGCGGCTTAACAGTTGAATTCGGGGGCGCAATTATACGTCATCCCGATTTAAATCCTATCGGCTATGGGCATAATTCTCTGAAGCGCTGGCTTTACAGGCCTTCGAGCCTTGACTTGCATCTGGCCATTCGATAAAAACTGCGGCCCTGTTGGAATTAATCGGGTCTTCATTTTGCGAATGCCCAGGTAGTGAGATGCTGGATCATACATTTTGCGTAGCCCCCATGATGGACTGGACTGATCGGCACGATCGGATGTTTCTCAGGCTCATCAGCAAGAACGCGCTACTGTATACCGAGATGGTGACAAGCGCGGCGCTGCAACATGGTGATGCCGCCTATTTGCTCAAATATCACGCGGCGGAACATCCTGTGGCCTTGCAGCTTGGCGGCAGCGATCCGGAACAGCTGTCATTTGCTGCCAGGCTTGGTGAGCAAGCGGGTTACGATGAAATCAATCTCAATGTCGGCTGTCCAAGTGACCGTGTACAGTCCGGCACCTTCGGCGCCTGTCTGATGGCGAATCCGGCTCTGGTTGCTGATTGTGTGGCTGCAATGCGGGAAGCAGTCGATGTGCCTGTTACTGTGAAATGCCGTATCGGCATCGATGATCAGGATGATGAGCCATTCTTGCTCAGATTTGTTGAAACTGTGGCCGCGGCCGGTTGCAAGACGTTTATTATCCACGCGCGCAAAGCGGTACTGAAAGGCCTGAGTCCAAAAGAAAACCGGGAGATTCCGCCGCTCAACTATGAGCGCGTTTTCAGTATCAAGAAGCAGTTCCCTGAGCTATGTGTTGTCATTAACGGCGGGATTCAGTCATTGGAGCTTGCACAGCAGTTGCTGGGTTCGGTGGATGGTGTGATGCTCGGTAGAGAAGCCTATCAGAATCCCTTTGTACTGCACGAAGTCGATCAGCGCTTTTACTCGGCTGATCCTAAACATCTCACCCGGAAAGATTACCTGACGGCGTATCTGCCCTACCTCCAGGAAGAACTGGAGTCGGGCACGCCGCTCAATCATATGACGCGTCACTTGTTGGGGCTGTTCAAAGGGGTGCCGGGTGGTAAACAGTTCCGTCGCCATCTGAGTGAGAATGCTCACAAGAAAGGAGCCGGCGTGGAAGTGGTCACCGCCGCGCTTGCATTGGTGGATTAATGGGCAGCGTCAAGCGATGGCGTGTGGGAATTACTGTAAAGTAGGTACTTGCAGCTCAGTGATAAATAATCAGGATTCGTATGCTTAAGTCGATCAAGTCGTTTTTTGAATCTCATCTGGCCCAGGAGCAGGAAAACCCTGAAGACCGGATACACCAGACTAATCTTGCCAGCGCAGCGCTCATGATAGAGGTCATGAATTCGGATCATCAGATTGATGAGCGCGAGTTTGCTGCGATCCTGGACGTGTTGCAGAGCAGTCTGGATGTCACTGAGGAAGAACTGCATGAGCTGGCTGAGCTCGCCAAGGATCAGGCGCACCAGGCAACGTCGCTGTATGAATTCACTCGCCTGATTAACGACAATTTCGATTATGAGAAGAAGTGCG
>JASBUV010000249.1 GCA_030147705.1 Gammaproteobacteria bacterium | reverse complement strand
CTTCTCACCCCGACACTGGTTGGGTGCTGCCTATATGGAGCTGGGCGCCTATGACAGCGCGGAAGCGGAATTCAGACAAGACCTGCGCGAACACCCCCATAACATCTGGTCTCTGTTCGGCGTGCAACAAGCGCTGAAGGCTCAGGGCGAAAACGATCCGGTTATCGATCAGGATCTGTACGAAGCCATGGAGTACGCGGATATCTGGCTGCCAAGCACGAAATTTTAGCTCTGCGCTGATGCACTTGCCGACAAGATACTCTGCGGCAAGTGCGTCACCAGATATGGCTTGTTAGGCCGAATTTCGAGAGGCATTGATGTTGCCGAACAGTGTACGGATCACCATCTTCTCGTAGATGGGAAACAATTCATTGGTCTCTTGCTCCTCATCGCTGAACGAATTGAGTTTCATCAAGCCGTACTGCTGAATGAGCAATAGTGGCAAGACGATTTGCTGACGCAACGCGATGCTGTAGCGGTTGCTGGGCGCATCGGCGAGAAGCTGATTCTGGCCTGACACTTTCAGCACCATCTCCTTGCTAAGCTGAAACTCGTCGTGAATCAGATTCCAGAATTCTCCGTACTTTGGGTCGTCCGCCATGTAAGCGGTAAGCTGGAAATTGGTTTTGCACATACTCTGCATGCTGTTACCAAGCAGCGCTTCGAAGAACCTTGAGTCGCGGTAGAGTGCCTTGCATTCATCAAGTCTGCCCTGCTCTTCCATCGCCTTGAGTGCGGACCCTACGCCGAAATAACCCGGCACGTTCTGCTTCAGCTGACCCCAGGCGCCCACAAAAGGAATCGCGCGCAAGTCTTCAAACTTCAATTGACTGGAGCCGCCGCGTTTGGCCGGACGGCTACCGATGTTCGATTGCGCGTAATAATGCAAGGTACTCATCTCTTCCAGATACGGAAGGAAAAGCGGATGCGCTTTGAAAGCAAGATATTTGTCGTGGCTGATGCTGGCCAGCTGCACGATCAGGTCTCGTTGCGACTGAGTCAGTTCGCGCTCGGGATGCTCGAACAAATTGTTTTCCATGCCCGCCGAGAGAAGCTGCCTGAAATTGTGTTTGGCTGCATCGCGCGTTCCATAATAGGAAGAAATAGTCTGGCCCTGCACAGTCAATTGAATTTCATTGGACTCAATTTTTCTGCCGAGCGCCGAATAGAACTTATAGGTATTGCCACCGCCTCGTGCTGGCGGACCGCCGCGCCCATCGAAGAAGGCGACTTCGATGCCAGCCTCTCTGGAGGCTGCGGTGAGATCTTCCTTGGCGGTATAGATTGCCCAGTTGGCCATGAGATAGCCGCCGTCCTTCGTACCATCAGAAAACCCGAGCATCACCGTTTGTTTGTTATTGCGCGACTCCAGGTGCTTGCGATAAGGCGCGATGCTGTACAACGCACTCATACTCGCACCGGCGGACTGCAAATCCCTGACCGTCTCGAACAGGGGCACAATGTCCACACTCAACTCACCCTCTTGCCAACCGGCAAGCCTGAACAGTGCGATTAGTGTTGCCACATCGCGCGCGCCGGCACAGTTGCTGATGATGTAACGCTGGCAAGCGCGCTCCTTGTTGCGCTTCTGGATATCTTTGATCGCGCGAATACACTCGATGGTGTCGAGGAACAAAGGATCCTCGTGCTTCGAAACATCTACTTCACCGGTGATCGTCAGCAGCGCAACGATTTGCTCCTGCTCATCTCTGGAATCGAAATCAGCGGGTAACAGCTCTGGCTGGGCCGCAACAATGGCTTCGAAAATTCCGCGCAACACCCGTGAGTCCTGACGGATATCCAGTGTGGCGAAATGGAAGCCGAACACTTGCAGCTTGCGGCGGAAGGATTGCAACAAATCGAGATAGAGGCCCTGATATTTTTCCTCTAACACTTCTGCCATGGCATCAAGCCGTTCCCGAATTTCCTCAACCGACTCGAAGCACTCTTCAACTTCGCCGCTCAGCTCGAGATAGAAGCGTTCTTCGATCGCATCGAGCTCGTCATAAATGCCACTGAAACTCAAACGGCGTTTCAGTTCACGGACTTCGCGGTGATAGCACTCGATGATGTTGGAGCGCAGTTTCTCCACGACTCTGCGCGTGGTATCAGTAGTAACAAAGGGGTTGCCATCGCGATCACCACCTGGCCAAAAGCCGATGCTTAACAGCTGGGCATTGAAACAGTCATCATCAATGCCGCCCACTGCGGCGATAGAATCGAGTATCTCTCCGAACACAGGATAGAAGATATTCGACAGATACCAGCTGAGCTGAATCGCCTCATCGTAAGGAGTGGGTTTTTCCTTGTTGTAGAAAGGCGTGTTGCCGAGTTGCTGCAGCAGATCTCGTGCCTGCGCTACGTCGTTCTTCTTAATCGCGGCGGTCAGATCGGTGATGATGCCGAGCACTGGCCCCGGATAGAATTGGGTCGGGTGCGCGGTGAGTATCACTCGAGCACTGAACTTCTCCAGCAAATTTGCGAAGCGGTCTTGCAGATGATTGGACTCGATACGCTCGATCAGCTCTCGCAATCGATTGAGTGATTCTGTCTGATTGACTTCGACATAGGCCGCATCCTCCAGCGCATCAACCAACACCACTTGACGCTCTACATACTGGATCACTTTGAACAGAAACTGGGTACGCTCTTTTTCACTGGCATTGGGGCGATGCAGATCGAGAAAGTCATCGATGATTTGCTGAGGGTTTCGCCCCTCATTCAGACCGTTGCGTCCGGCTTCATCAAGCAAGGGTATTAACAGTGATGCCTGCTCAACTGCATCGAGTGGCAGCGTGAGAAAAAGACTGTTGTAGAGCTGATACTTCAACTCAACCAGATTCTGGTAAATGTCCTTAACTTTCTCCTGCCTGATCACTGCTTCTCCTATACTCGCCCGCTGCGGGCGATTTGCATTAAGTCTGATTGATGTCCGGGAGTAGCGAGAGCACGCTTGCTTTCCCTTTTCATCATTTTGTTGTCATCGAGCTGATGACATCGTTTTGTTGTTATCGTTGCTATCGTTCTTACCGTTATTACCGTTGTTACCGCTCTTATCGCCAACACCCCTGACCAGAAATGCCTTCCGCCACTGCTGGTCGTGAAGCATCTGTCTTGAAGCACTCCGATGGAGCGCGACTCGCCAGCTGAGCCGTTCGCTCTGACACTGACTGCTCGCTGGCGGCGCCATTTTACTCTGATTTCATCGCCAGACAGTAATTGGGCTTTATGCTGCGTGGTGCCAGTGGTTTAATGTCGCCCCATGAAGTTGTCAGCCCCAATCCCAGCCCTGAGCCTGCCCGGCATTCTCGCCCGACTCCGACTCCACGACCCGCTGCGTAGACGAGGCGGTTTGTCGCGTCGCGAGTCTCGCCCCATCAGCATTGTGGGGTTCTTCGTTCTGGCATTGTCAGCGAGCAGTTCCGCTCTGGCGCAGGTCAATGATTCCGTGCTCACCACTCCCGACGCAGCCTGGGTGTGGAACCTGATCATCGCGCTGATAGTTCTGGCCGCAACCGGCGCCAGCGCAGCCCTGCCTCTGGCCGCGGTGAAACAGTGGCATGGCAGTTGGCGAGTCGGAGCCGCTATTCCGCTCGTGATACTGGCGATCTGGGTAGCGCTGATTCTCCTGAGCCGTGTAGGTGACGGTCAGGGTCATCGCTTGTGGCCATTGGAGATATTTGCGTGGGCCATGCTGAATATGATCTACATGGTGGCGATCATGACCGCCAAACGCGTGTTTCTCAAACATGACGAAGAAAACGCTGCAAAGCCCTGATAAGAAATAGATTTTTACTATCGGATAATCCAGTTAGTCTCCACTAACTGCCTGCCAGCCCTCAAATCCACCGTCCAGGCTATAGGCCTCATCAAAGCCCTGTTCTGCGAAATAGGCCGCTGCGCTCTGGCTCATATTGCCGTGGTAGCAACACACAATCAGGGGCGCATCCATGTCGGCGGCCTGAATAAACTCCTGCACATTGCTGTTGTGGATATGGACCGCTGAAGGAATATGCCCTGCGGCGAATGCCGCGTCATCACGGATATCGATGATCTGAACTGGATGCTCAGGATTCTGCTCTGCAATAAGAGCTTTGGCTTCCAAGGCATTGATTCGTTTGAAATTCACTCACTTCTTTCCTGTAGATACCTGTAGTTAACAGCCGCCGGCTAAAGGCTGAACACCCAACTTTACCGGTGACCGCAGGCTTGCATGCATACGGCGCCAGCCAGTGTTTTAGAGCCAGCTAGCGTACCAGACACGAGCTCTACTGTAATCCACCGAACCGCCCGCCTGGTGCGCCGCTAGCCAAGACAAAGACCGGCTGAGAATCAAGCGTAGTGGCTAATTAGACAGCCTATTTGGGCATTGACATTATCTATACTGCCTATTTATACTGCCTAGACATTCAATCAAGGAGCATCCAGCCATGCTCAACTCCAAACAACTCATTGAAATTACTGGTATTTCCAGAGCGACTCTGAATAACTATGTCGCGATGGGGATTCTTCCCAGCCCGGAAGTACGCACGCCAGAGGGCGGATCGAGCCGCGCTACCCGCCTCGGCTACTTCGCTGAAGAAACCGTTGAAGTCATTCAGCAGGTCCAGCAGCTTAAACGCGACGGTCTGACCATGGCGCAGATAGCCGAACAATTGGGTCAGCGCAGAGCTGGAGATGCCCCGCTTTCCTCAGCAAACTCTGGCACTAGCCAGAAAGCTAATCCACCTGCCCTGCGCCGCGACAACGAGACTCAGCGCGTTGGTGATCTTCAGGATCGTAAAAGCACCTCGCTCACCCTCAAAAGCGACCTTAACGAGCTCCCAGGCCCGGCGTATCTGGTCAATCACGATTTCGAATTAAGACAGTGGAACAGGCAGGCCGAGAGTGGCCTGCTGGGTGCAGCGGGCAATGCCGCTGGTCAAAAATCGATCAACTTGCTGGCTGCACTGCTCGACTCTCCACTGATTGATTCTGCACAGCAGTTGACCACGCTGCTCAAACCCCATGTAGCAGCAGCCAGACAATGCATGAGCCAGCAAGCGCTTTTGAAGCTCTACTCTTCACTCGACAGTGAAAAGCACGCTTTGCTGAAGCAGTGTTTCGATGCCGTCTCAGCTGCTCCGCACACCCCCACGCTGCACTACCCCGCACTGCTACCCGCCTCCGCCGATGGTTCGACCCGCGCACAAGCCTGTGACCTGTATATCGGCTTCTACGAAGAAGGGGTTTTGTTCACCTACTTGCCGCTACACAGCGAGCGAAGCCACCCGCTGGACTTATTCAGCAGTCGTAATCCCGCCGCTCAAGAGCTGCTCTCTGCAGGCAAGCCCCGCCTCACACGGGTTGCCACGCTGGTTGCAAGCCTGCACAACGCCGCTGCGATCAAGGCCGAACTGCCGGCTGAAGATTATTTTCGGCTGATGAATACACTGAGACAGCGCTGCGAACCCGTCTTCAGGAGCTACTACAGCCTCGACGGCAAGCATGGAGGACCCGGATTCGCACGTTTCTTCTTCCCGCACCCGAACTCTGACTACCGAATCAATGCCATAGAGTGTGCGCTCAAATTGAGGTCAATAGCTCACAATCTGACGCTGGAATGGCAGGCAGAAAAGGGTTGGTTTACTCCGCTGCAGCTCAATGTCGGCTTGCATGAGGGCGAAGAATGGCTCGGCAGCATCCACGCCGGGAGCCAGGTGGAGTGCTCTCTGCTCGGCGACACTGCCGATCTGGCGGAGGCGATCAGTCAATTCGCCGATGGCGGATCCGTGTGGATTAGCAAATCCATGCTCGAACAAATCCCTGCGCCGCTGCGCAAGCACATCAGTTTCGGCATCACTCGAAAGACACTGAATCAGGAACCCGTCTTCGCGAGCGAAACATTCACCAGCCTGAATGCGCTCAAGGATGGCATAGCAATTGACGCGGCACGCATCAACAAGAAATCACTAAAGCAAATTGGATCGTTGCCGTTAACTCAAATTCGTAATGGAAATTCAGGATACTGAGTTCCCTGTTAGTCGCTGACTTTTTCTTGATAACTGGCTACTGGTCAGTCAATCGGAAAATACGAATCCATCCCTTCCTCGGGATATGGGCGCCAGGTGTAACAGCCTGGCGTTTTTTTATCCCTCTCTCGCTTTCAGGCGCGCTTTCAGGCTCCTATCCATTCCTGTTCGCTCTGACCCGCTCCCACTCATTCCATCAACCATCACATTCTATTTATGGTTAATAAATGAGTTTGCTGTGCGTTCTCACCTGTTCCATTTAGCTGAGCGTGCCTGAGCAAGGGCTAAGCAGATCACTACAGAAAAGCGATTCCTGCCAGTAAAAAGGCAATCGCCGCGACGCCGGCCGCGATCAATGCATAGGGTAGCTGCGTGCGCACGTGGTCAATATGGTCTGTGGCCGATGCCATCGATGAGACCACCGTAGTATCGCTGATCGGCGAAGCATGATCGCCGAACACAGAGCCCGATAATACGGCCGCTAGAAACAGGGTTACCGACACATCCAGCGACAACGCGATCTGCATCGCCAGAGGAATCATGATGGCGAAAGTACCCCAACTTGACCCTATAGAGAATGCTATGAAACTGCTGAGAATGAACAACAGAGGTAGAAGTAGTGCTAACGGTATGGTTTCCTGCGCAACCTGCGCCACATAAGTGCCGGTACCCAATAGATTCGCCACATCGCCAAGCGCCAGCGCAAACAAGAGAATCATGGCGACCGGCAGTAGTCCTCCGGCTCCCTTGAAGAATGTTTGCATCAACTCATCGACACGAGCGCGCCTGTCCAGCAATGCCAACACCCAGGCCGAGCCTACACCCGCCAACACCGCCCAGAGCACTGAGGTAGAACCTGAACCTGCACTCATCGAGCCTTCGCCTGTGATATAGAGACCGAGCGGCATCGACAGGACCATGACCGCAATGGGGATCACCATGTAACGCGCCCGATCTTTCTCGTCAGCCTCCTTGCCTTCATCCGCAAGAATGCTCGGATCTACCATTGGCGTCGCATCGGGCCAGAGCAGTTGGCCCGCCTCAGTTCGCGCCTGCGCTTTTTTCATAGGGCCAATATCGATGCCCTTCCAGATCACGATAGCCGACAAAGCGATCGCCGCTAGAGGATAGAAATTGAAAACAATCGCCGAGATGAACACCTCAACCGGACTGCCGATATTCGATGACTCCAGGATGCCAATTACCACGGCTCCCCAGGCGTTGAGAGGAATCAGAATACAGATTGGTGCCGACGTGGAATCGATAATATAGGCCAGCTTTTCCCGCGCAATCTTGTAGCGATCAAACAAGGGGCGCGAAACGGCACCGGCGACCAGCAAGGTGATATTCGATTCAATGAATATTACTACCCCGGTGAAATAGGCCAACCACTGCGCCCGAAACGGTGAATTCACCCAGCGCTTCGTCTCCAGCAGGCGAATAAAACCCCGCACACCTCCCAGTGACTCCACCGTGGCAATCAATCCCCCGACCACAAGCGTAAAGACCAGCACCCGGGTGTCGCCAGCGTCACCAAATACCGCAATAATGCCTTCGATTGCCAGAGCCAGACCGGTCAGGGGATCTACCGACTCCAGCAGGCAAAAGCCAATCCAGATACCGATTGTCAGGGAGATGATGACCTGCCGCGTGACGATGGCAAGAATAATGGCCAGCAGCGGCGGTAGCACAGAGAGAATATTGGGTTCGTACATGAATTCACTCGCTTTGTTATTGATTCTTATGCCTGAAAAGACTATCGGCCGGTACCGCGCCCAATCGACTGTCAGTCAAGGCGCAGACTCTTTAAAACTGGCAGATTGGCACCATAATAACAATTGAGATTTATTCATCCTCGTTTAGCCCCTGGGGCAGGAGTAGTTAATGAAACGGGTTGCTTTGTTTGTTGCCACCAACCTGGCGATATTGTTGGTGCTGGGCGTTGTGCTCAACTTTCTCATGCCAGTGCTCGGCCTGGATACAGCCAGCAATAGTGGCCTTCTGTTCTTCTGTGCCGTGTTCGGCATGGGCGGTTCATTCATTTCCCTGCTCATGTCCAAATCAATCGCCAAACGTTCTACAGGCGCCTACGTGATCGAACGGCCGCGCAACAAGGAAGAGGAATGGCTACTCAATACCGTCAAGCGTCAGGCCCAGAATGCGGGTATCGGCATGCCGGAAGTCGCGATCTACGACTCGCCGGAAATCAATGCCTTCGCCACCGGCGCCAATCGGAATAATGCGCTGGTCGCTGTCAGCACCGGCCTGCTGCGCAACATGACCGCAGATGAAGCAGAAGCAGTCCTCGGCCATGAGGTAAGCCACGTCGCCAATGGCGACATGGTCACCCTCACCCTGATCCAGGGAGTGCTCAATACTTTCGTCTATTTCTTCGCGCGCGTCGTGGCCAACGCGGTCAATCGGGGGAATAACAACATGTTTGTCTACTTCATGACTGTGATGGCCTTCCAGGCAGTCTTCGGCATCCTCGCCAGCATCATCGTCATGTGGTTCTCGCGCTACCGCGAGTTCCGTGCCGACGCTGGTGGTGCCCAATTGGCAGGCAAACAGAAAATGATCGCTGCCCTGCAACGACTGAATTCAAGCAAGATGGAAAGCCAGCTGGACGGCCAACTGACCGCCTTCGGCATCAGTGGCAAGCGCGGAATGGCAGAACTCTTTATGAGTCACCCACCGCTGGAAAAGCGGATTCAGGCCTTGCGGGAAAGTTAATCGACTCGCCTATACTCAGAAACACTAAGGGGAGCTTTCGCTCCCCTTTCTATTTCTATCGATTTCTATCTTTATCTATTTCTGAACGTAAATTCAGTTAGCGATGGCGAACCTGGGCATCGCCCACGCCAACTTCGATACGCACTTCGTACTCCCCTTCACCTACATAGTAGGCATCTGCCCCTACGAAGGTTCGGCGCTCGTTGTTGGCATTATCGGAGAATCCGCGAATGACTGCGTCACCTACACCAGCCGTTGCGGCAACTGTGTGATAGTTTTCAGTACTGACTTCAACGCGCGCAGCACCTACGCCCACATCCAGGTTGAGGTCATTGTTCAGGCCTTCAATCTCCACATCGCCAACGCCAACTTCAATGCGCAATGCCAGCGCAGCAGGAATACGCGC
>JASBUV010000239.1 GCA_030147705.1 Gammaproteobacteria bacterium | reverse complement strand
CGGCAACAGCATTCAGAAGCTCTACTTCTTGCCTGAGGCGCATAATGATTTTGTGCTGGCAATTATTGGCGAGGAGTTGGGTTTGGTAGGAGTGCTGCTGGTTGTTCTGATGTTCTGCTTTTTCATTGGCAAGGCATTTCTTGTCGGTAAAGCAGCACATCTTCAGGGATCACTTTTTAACGCATTCGTTGCTTATGGATTGGCGCTGCTTTTTTCGGGTCAGGCATTGATCAATATTGGGGTCAATATCGGATTGCTGCCAACCAAAGGGCTAACGCTGCCTTTCCTAAGCTATGGCGGTGCAAGCCTTATTGTGTGTTGCTTCATGGTTGGCTTGCTCGTGCGAATCCAGTATGAGACGGAAAATCCGGAACAAGACGACGGCTTCCGAGGTTGATTCATGGCGAGCAGTTGCAAAGTGTTGGTCATGGCTGCAGGAACAGGCGGGCATGTGTTTCCCGCGCTATCAATAGCGCAAAGTTTACTAAACAAGGGTGCTGATGTGCATTGGTTAGCAACTCAAACCGGAATGGAGAATGACTTGTTGTTGAATACGTCATTTCCAATTCATCGCATCACGGTCAGTGGCTTGCGAGGTTCGGGCGTCAAGCGCAAGTTGCTTGCGCCATGGATGTTGTTGCGTGCTCTCTGGCAGTCGTTCCGGGTTATCCGAGCTGTCAAGCCAGATTGTGTTCTCGGCATGGGAGGCTTTGTGTGTGGGCCTGCTGGTATCGCGGCCAAGGCACAGGGTGTGCCTCTGCTATTGCACGAACAGAATGCTGTGGCCGGTTTAACCAACAAGATCCTGCACAGAATATCCACGAAGACTCTGGCGGCTTTTCCGGGTAGCTTTGAACCGCACAAAAAGTTGCTGATAACAGGTAACCCGGTGCGAGCAAACATAGAGGCGCTCTATGAAGCTGAGGCAGACAATGGATCGGGTGTAGCAGGAAGAGCGCTACGGATATTGGTGCTTGGCGGTAGCCAGGGTGCAAAACGAATCAATGAAGTTGTGCCTGAAGTTCTGAAAGAATGGAAAGGAATGGTTCCGGAAATATGGCATCAGACGGGTGAGCGCAGTCTTGCAGACACGCGAGAACTATATCGAGCGATGGGTGCCGATCTCGCAGCAGGAGATATTCGGATTGTCGCGTTTATTGACGATATGTCTGCCGCTTATGCCTGGGCGGACATTGTTGTGTGCCGCTCCGGCGCAAGTACCGTATGTGAATTGGCGGTGGCGGGTTTACCGTCGATACTGATTCCCTATCCGTATCACAAGGATCAGCAGCAGCTACATAATGCGAACTGGTTGGTTAACAATGCAGCCGCTCTGCTGCTGGAACAACATGAGTTAACGGTTGACGCTTTGGGTGCGTTGCTTCAGTCGTTGCTGGAAAAACCTGAAGCGCTTTCCACTATGCGTGCTAACGCAAGATCTCTTGCGCAGTTGGACGTTGCCGGTCGTATTGCCGACCTGTGCATGGAGTTCGGTCATGAATCTTAAAGCCGCTGTACATGCCGTCCCCGAAATGCGACGAATCAAGTGCATTCACTTCATTGGTATTGGTGGTGCAGGCATGTGCGGTATTGCAGAGGTATTGTTGAATCAGGGATATAAGATTACCGGTTCAGACTTGAACGATTCTGTTACGACGAAGCGCCTGCGTACCATGGGCGCGCGCATCTTTATCGGGCACGAGGCAAAGAATGTCAGCAAGGCTGATGTGGTTGTCTATTCAAGTGCCATAGATTGGAAGAACCCGGAGATAAAGGCCGCGAAGAAATCGGGAAAACCGCTTATCGCACGTGCTGAAATGCTCGCCGAACTCATGCGCTACAGGCATTCCATTGCGATCGCTGGCACGCATGGGAAAACGACCACTACCAGCATAGTCGCTTCGGTACTGGCGGCAGGGGGGCTAGATCCCACTTTCGTGATCGGCGGTTTGTTAAACAGTGCCGGAACAAACGCGCGACTTGGCGAGAGCAGATATCTGGTTGCTGAAGCAGACGAGAGCGATGCGTCATTTATGCATCTCCAGCCAATGGTGGCAGTTGTCACCAATATCGAGCCGGACCATATGAGCACCTATGATGGTGACTTCGAAAGGCTGAAGAAATATTTCATAGATTTTCTGCACAACCTGCCTTTCTATGGCCTTGCTGTCCTCTGCATTGATGATCCGGCGGTACGCGAAATACTTCCTTCGATTTCACGACCCGTTATTACTTACGGTTTTTCCAAAGACTCAGACTACAGAATCACTGAGCACAGTCAGGTAAAGGGTCAGATTTCCTTTGCAATTCAGCGTCCGGGCAAGAAGCGTCCATTCAAGCTCAATCTGAATATGCCTGGTCGGCACAATGCATTGAATGCGACTGCAGCTGTAGCTATTGCTACTGACGAGGGAATTTCCGATTCCGCAATTCGTGAAGGGATCAAGAGCTTTTCCGGCGTTGGTCGGCGATTCGATGTTCAGGGCGAGTTCAATGTTGGCGATGGCACTGTACTGCTCATTGATGACTATGGGCATCACCCAACCGAAGTAGCGGCGACGATGAAGGCGCTTCGGGACGGTTGGCCAGAGAACAGGCTCGTGATGATTTATCAACCCCATCGCTATAGCCGAACCAAAGATTTGTATGAAGACTTCGTGGAAGTGCTGTCTGGTGCGGACGTATTGCTGTTGCTCGAAGTTTATTCTGCGGGCGAGAAAAAAATTGCGGGTGCCGACTCGAGAAGCTTGTGTCGTTCCATTCGCTTGCGAGGCAAAACAGACCCTATCTATGTGCAAAAAGAGAGTCAGGTCAGAGCAATTTTACGGGACTTTTTAAGGCCGGGTGACATCGTTTTGACGCAAGGCGCAGGGAGTGTTGGCGGGCTATCCAGAGAACTGGCGGCAAAAGGCTTCGATTCGGACTAAATTATTGAAATTTATGAAAGATTTTCCATTTTGGTATTAAGAATTTTGGCTATGAGAACGATAAATAGAGAGGACATATTGGCAAAACTTGGGCACGTGGTGTTGCTCAAGGGCGGCAAGTCTTCGGAGCGTGAAATTTCACTCATAAGTGGCCAGGCAGTGGCAGATAGTTTGCGCCGTATGGGAGTGAATTTAACGGAGATAGACGTTGATGATGAGGTGGTCACGCGTCTGGTTGAAGCGAAGCCCGATATGGTTGTCAACATGTTGCATGGCAAGGGTGGTGAAGATGGTGTCATGCAAGGCTTGTTGGAAATCATGAATATTCCCTATACCGGTAGTGGTGTTCTGGCCTCGGCTTTGGCGATGGATAAAGTCAAGACCAAACAGGTATGGGCGCAACTTGGGCTGAGTACTGCTGAATTTTATCTGTTGCATGACGACAGTGATTGGCAAGCAATTATGTCGACGCTTGGCAAGGCAGTAGTTAAACCGGTCAATGGTGGTTCGAGCTTGGGGATTGCAATAGTTGATGATGTTCAGGCATTGCGGCAACAGTACCGTGATGCGCAAAAAATTGATCAGCAGGTAATGGCGGAACGATATATCGCTGGCAGAGAATTCTCGACACCGGTAATTGATGGCGAAATTTTTCCAACGATTCAGATGGAAACCAGCAGAGATTTTTTCGATTACGAAGCTAAATACATTTCAGAAGATACGCAGGTTATCTGTCCGCCAGAAATTTCGAAAGAAGAGTTGGAAGAATTGGAAATGCTGGTCGGTTGTGCTTATGAGAGTCTTGGTTGTTCCGGGTTAGCCAGGATTGATGTTTTACAGGACGACAACGGGAAATTTTTCTTGCTGGAACTGAATACTATTCCTGGCATGACTACGCATAGTTTTGTGCCGATGTCGGCTCAACGCGCAGGAATTGATTTCGATGAGTTGGTGTTGCGAATACTGGACTGTGAATTGAATTGATTATGAAGGCACAGGCGAAAAAACTTTCCAGAACATCAACGGGCTCGGTGAGAGCCCGGAACCACGCGATCAATGCCAGTGGTGCTTCTTCACATGGTATAAGACGCTCACATGTTGTTATGGGTGTGCTGGGCTGCACGCTAATTCTTTCTGTGGCAGCTAACCTGGAAGGTATAAATAATTTCGTTAATCGCCCTGTTTCCAAGATAAAACTGGAAAGCCAGTCGACCCGAATCAATGAGAGTGAAGTGGGCCGCCTCGTAGCGAAGTATATCGGAACGGGCTTTTTTGGTTTTGATGTAAATGGGTTGAAAGCTGACATAGAACGTCATCCCTGGGTTCGGCAAGCGTCCGTTACACGCGTGTGGCCTGACAGTGTTGCATTGAATATTCAAGAGCGAATCGCGATCGCGCGCTGGGGTGATACAGAGTTGCTAAGTCAACAGGGCGAGCGATTTTCTCCGCCCAACATCGGGAGTGCCTCAGTGCTCCCGAGACTAAGTGGGCCCGAAGGAAGTCAGGCAAAAGTAATGCAGCAATTCCAATTCTTGAATGAGCTGTTTTCGCCGGTAGATCTCAGGCTGAGCGAATTGACTTTAAGTGAACGTGGAAGCTGGGATTTGGTGGTCAACGATCGCATCGCTATCGCAGTCGGTAGAGAGAAATTAATTGAACGTGTGAACAGATTTATTGCTTTCTACCAGCAGGAAACCGATTTTGACAGAGATGCAATTGCTAAAGTCGATCTCCGTTACGACAACGGTCTGGCGATAGCGCGTGTTGATGAGAGCTTGCCGGGAGTTGCAAGTAGATGATTCAGGTAACAATCAAACAGACAGTAAAGCAGTATTCTGTGGGGAACTGCAGCGATGAGTGATTCGGTGAACGAGAATATGATAGTCGGTCTGGATATCGGTACATCCAAAGTCGTAGCTATCGTAGGTGAGATTAATGATGACGGCAGTCTTGATATTGTCGGGATCGGTTCTCATCGTTCGCGCGGCTTGAAGAAAGGCACAGTGGTTAACATTGAGTCGACTGTAGAGTCGATTCAGCGAGCGATAGAAGAAGCGGAATTGATGGCGGGGTGTCAGATTCACTCTGTTTACGCAGGCATTGCGGGTAGCCACATCAGAAGCATGAATTCACACGGCATTGTGGCGATTCGTGATGGCGAGGTCATGAAGGCGGATATTGAACGTGTTATTGATGCGGCGCAGGCGGTTGCGATACCTGCCGATCAGAAAGTGCTGCATATCCTGCCGCAAGAATACATTATCGATTCGCAAGAGGGCGTGAAGGAGCCTCTTGGCATGTCGGGAGTGCGGCTCGAGGCCAAGGTGCATCTTGTGACTTGCGCCATCAACGCTGTTCAGAATATTGAAAAATGCATCAAGCGCTGCGGTCTTGAGACAGATGAAATAATTCTGGAACAGTTGGCTTCCAGCTACGCGGTATTGACTGAGGACGAGCGAGAGCTCGGGGTTTGCCTGGTTGATATTGGCGGTGGGACAACTGATATCGCGATTTTCACCGATGGGGCAATTCGTCATACCGGAGTAATTCCTATTGCCGGCGATCAAGTTACCAATGATATTGCCATGGCGCTTCGTACCCCTACGGAAAATGCCGACGAAATTAAAATCAAGTATGCCTGCGCTCTGACTCAGCTTGCCAGTGCAGACGACACGATCAAAGTTCCCAGTGTGGGCGACCGCCCACCGCGCGAGCTATCCAGACAAGCACTCGCCGAAGTTGTAGAACCAAGATATGACGAACTGTTTACTCTGGTCCAGGCGGAATTGCAGCGAAGCGGCTTTGAAAGCCTGTTGGCAGCGGGTGTTGTGCTAACTGGCGGCACCAGCAAAATGGAAGGCGTGGTAGAGCTTGCTGAAGAAATATTTCATGCGCCGGTACGCATAGGTGCACCTCATAATGTGACCGGGCTAGCCGATATTGTAAGAAACCCGATTTATTCCACTGGCGTTGGGTTATTGCTGTATGGGCTGAAACAACATCAGGAGCGTGAAGGAGTTGATCCAAGAAAAGAACCGCAGGTTCATCTCGTAGACAGGGTCAAAAATTGGTTTCAAGGTCATTTTTAATAAACAGTCAATAACTAAATTAGTGAATAATATGCAGAACAAGGGGGCTATATGTTTGAATTAGTCGACAATATTCCACAGAGCGCCGTGATCAAAGTGATCGGCGTCGGTGGTGGCGGTGGAAATGCCGTGCATCACATGATTGCCAATCAGGTTGATGGCGTTGAATTTATCTGTGCGAATACTGACGCACAGGCTTTGAATAACCTCAAAGCGAAAACCATATTGCAGCTGGGTAGTGCAATTACCAAAGGCCTTGGTGCTGGCGCGAATCCTGAAATTGGACGCCAGTCTGCACTCGAAGATCGCGATGAAATCGCAGAGGTCTTGTCCGGTGCTGACATGGTGTTTATTACCGCGGGCATGGGTGGAGGCACAGGTACTGGCGCCGCTCCCATTGTTGCTGAAGTCGCGAAAGAGATGGGCATTCTCACTGTTGCTGTTGTGACGCGACCTTTTCCATTCGAAGGCAAGAAGCGCTCTGCCATAGCAGAGCAGGGTATTCAGGCGCTAACCGAAAATGTTGATTCACTGATTACTATTCCGAATGAAAAATTGCTCGATGTGTTAGGTAAGGATGCGTCACTTCTCGATGCGTTCAAGTCAGCAAACGATGTGTTGCTGGGAGCGGTGAAAGGTATCGCGGACCTGATTATGAATCCTGGCATGATCAACGTTGACTTCGCTGACGTAAAAACTGTTATGTCAGAGATGGGTATGGCGATGATGGGTACGGGCTACGCCAAGGGTGAAGATCGCGCCCGTCAGGCTGCTGAGGCGGCGATTCGAAGCCCGCTTCTGGAAGACGTCAATCTGCAAGGTGCTCGCGGAATTCTGGTCAATATCACAGCTGGCGAAAATCTGTCTCTGGGAGAGTTCTCTGAAGTCGGTGACACAATCGAAGAATTTGCTTCAGACGATGCCACGGTAGTGGTGGGTACCGTTATCGATCCGAGCCTGAGTGATGAAATGCACGTTACAGTCGTAGCCACCGGACTTGGTGGTCATGTGCAGAAGCCCACGAAAGTCGTGGATAATACGCGTGCAAGCACGCCAACAGACTACCGCCAGCTGGATAAGCCAGCCATTATGCGCAATCGCCAAAGCGCGTCGCGCGGTGCAGCGATGGCGAAAGCGGTCGGCGCTGAGCCGGATATGGATTATTTGGATATTCCTGCATTTCTTCGGAAGCAGGCCGACTAATTCAGTGCAGGGGGCGAGTAGTTGAGTTCGCTGCTTGCCCCTCAGTTCTATCTGGTTGATTGATCGGGGAAATTCCTTTATTGGGAAATGTCGCGATCTCTGATACCATGCCCCCGTTTTGCACTGGGGCAGTTGAGAAAGGTGCGGAAATGTAAAATTTTGACAGTCAGGGAACTGAGGAGTTTTTTGGCAGTCACACACTATTAAAGGGCCCACATTCCAAATGCTGAAGCAAAGAACCTTAAAGAATGTAATTCGCGCTACTGGTGTCGGGTTGCATACTGGTGAGAAGGTTTATCTCACTCTCCGCCCAGCCCCTGTCAATACCGGAATCATCTTCACGCGTGTCGATCTCGATCCTGTGGTACAGATTGAAGCGAGCGCTTCCAATGTCGG
>JASBUV010000237.1 GCA_030147705.1 Gammaproteobacteria bacterium | reverse complement strand
TAACAATCACTTCCTCACTGAGTAGTAGTAAATGATTGAATTTAGCGGCGACATTCCCTTCCTCTGGCGTCTCAGTGCTGAAAGCGCCGAAGGTTATTGCTCCGTCTCCATGGTTGTTCCCTGTCCCCCCGAAACCGAAGTGCATGATCTGACAATTGAGACCAGCGTCTTGAGCTTGTCGTCAGACAGCAGCCGTTCGGAGACAGAAGAAACCCTGGAATGGAATCAGGAAGACATCAGCCTGTTCATCAAGCTCGTGAATCAGCGGCAGTTGAGTGCCAATCAGCCCGTTACGGACACAATCCGTGTCGACCTCACCGATCCGGCCATCATCGATATTATTCATGTGGTGGCGGCGGCTGGTTTTGGTGTGGCATTTACCTCATGCGGTTTGCTGAAGGATGCTGATGGCAGCTATCCGGTGCACAACTTCGATGTCGGCTCCTTCGCATCACTCAATACCGTCAATGGCTTCAAGTCCTGCGTGGTAGTCGATGTTGATGATGACGACGTGGTGTGTGTCTTGCTGGATGACATTGATGTGCGGTCGACTGATGAGAATGATCACATCTCTCGTCACGACTTGCTGTTGGTGAAGCGGCTGGACATCCTGCATCCGGAGTTTGCCGAGAGCCGTGTCAGGCCAAAGGGTTCAGTGCTGCATTAGTCCCTGTATTTCTTCGCCCGAACCATGCCCGCGCTGTGTAACGCAGAGCTAGGCCTGAATAGTAGGCAGGAGGCCTACCGCGAGGCTAAGCAGACGAATTAAGATAGTCGATGATTCGATCGGCGGCTTCTTCTACACTCATCGTTACCGTATCCAGAATCAGTTCTGCGTTCTCCGGAGCCTCATAGGGACTATCCAATCCGGTGAAGTTCTTGATCTCTCCACTCCGCGCTTTGCGATACAAACCTTTGGGGTCGCGTTGCTCGCAGACATCCAGGCTGGTGTTCACATAGACTTCAATAAACTCGTGGCTGGCGAACAGGGTGCGAGCCATATCCCGCTCGGCCCGGAAGGGTGAGATGAAACTCGTGATGACAATCAGTCCTGCATCGAGCATCAGCTTCGCTGTCTCCGCGACACGACGAATATTCTCAACGCGATCTGCGTCGGTGAAACCCAGATCCTTGTTCAGTCCATGGCGTACATTGTCTCCGTCCAGCAGATAGGAATGTTTGCCCGCTGCCAGCAGTTTCTTCTCCACCATGTTGGCTATCGTGGATTTGCCCGAGCCTGACAACCCGGTCAGCCAGATGATGCGCGGAGTTTGTTGCTTGATTGAGGCGCGCGACTGCTTATCGACATCCAGTGCTTGCCAGTGCACATTGCTGGCGCGGCGGAGTCCGTGGCGAATGCTACCGCTGGCCACCAGTGCGCGAGTTTCCCTATCCGCAAGAGTGAACTGCGCTGTGCTCGGTGAGACACTGACGGGGTCGTAGAGAATCGCGTTGGTCAAAGCGATATTCACGACACCGGCTTCTTTGTTCGCCAGAGTTTTGGCAGCAATTTGAAGTTCGCCATCGAGTCGGTACTTGAGTCTGCTGACCGTGGCTTCGCTCTTTCCGCCGACCGACTCAAGCAAATACGTTCTCCCCGGAAGTAGTTCCGCATCACTCTGCCAGACGATCTCGGCTGCAAACTGGTCGGAAAATTCAGGTCTTGCATCGGCACTGGCAATCAGATTACCGGTCCTCGCAGGGAGTGAATAGGTGAATTCCAGTTCAGTATCCTGATCTGAAACCTCCGCAGTTTTTACAGATTTGCCATTGGCACCTTTGATGGTCATCACCGTTGATTGCTGGCCACCGGGTGCAAGCACGATGCTATCGTTGACGCGAATACTGCCGGAAAGAATTCTGCCACGGAGTCTGTTTGTGGAGTAAACCTCGGTGACGAGGAGGCGCATTGGACTCATGATTGGTTCCTTGCCTTGTGCGTTCTCACTGACCGTGTCAGCTCGCCCGTTGATTGAATCGGCGGCCGATCAGTGCTGAAGTAATATTCACTTTCTGGATATCGATGGCGCCACCAGCGATTCCCCAGCCCCATGCATCGCGCATCTTTTGCTCGATCGGAAATTCCCGGGAGTAACCGTAGCCACCCATCAATTGCATGGCCTTGCCGGTGACGAGTCTGGCGGTCTCATTGGCAAAGCATTTGGCCAGTGAACTGTCGGCGATGCTCGGTAACGCCTGATCGGCATTCACCACGGCGCGATAGAGTAATAGTCTCGCAGCATCAAGTTGCATTTTCATTTCAGCGATCTGCAGCTGAACTGCCTGGAAATCGATGATTGGCTTGCCGAACTGCTGTCGTTCCTGGCAATACGCCAGAACATAGTCGAATGCAGATTGGGCCACAGCCAACGACATGGTGGTATTGCCGCAGCGTTCGAGATCGAAGGCCTCCATCAGTTTCGGAAAGCCACCGGCGGGCAGAAGTAATTGGTCGCGACTGACAACGACATCATCGAAATACATGTCGGCACTGTACACGCCGCGGAATCCCATGTGGTGATCGCGTTCGCCGAAACTGAGTCCCGCGCTGTCTTTTTCCACGACCACCGCGCCAATGCCCTTGGCACCGGGCTCATCTGATAGTCGGCAGTACACCAGATACGCTTCCGAGTGACCGGCGCCCGAACACCAGCGCTTGCTACCATTGATGGTGATCTTGTCGCCATCAATCACCGCTCGGGTTTTCAAGTCGGTTAGCGCAGAGCCTGCGTCTGGCTCCGACATGGAAACGGCGAGTATGGTGTCTCCGGAACAGATACTGGGCAGCAATTTCTGCTGCAGCTTCTCATTGCCAAAATGGGCAACCGCGAGGCAGGGGCCGAAACAGGATTCAAAGATCGGGAAGGCAACGGCGATTGATATTTTTGCGACTTCTTCGAGAACCAGTACGGCATCGAAATGGCTCAAGCCACCACCGCCGAAGCGTGTGTCCAGATTCACCCCCAGGTAGCCCAATTCCGCATAGCGCTTGCGCAATTCGAGCGAAGGGGGCTCATCTGATAATTCGATCGCGCGGGCCAGGTCCGGGAGTTCGCGCTGTGCGAACTGTCGTACTGACTCCTGTAGCGCGCGTTGTTCTTCGCTGAGGGTGAAATCCATTGCCGGGCTCCTGTTGGCTGGCTTGCCGGTCCTGATCGTCCTGGACCCTTTCTGTTGTCTGTAAAAGCTGGATCATTGTAGAGCATCCGGTCTTTGAATTCCCTGATGCCGACCTACAGGCCAACTGCTATAATCGCGCCTTTTTCGCTGGCCGCTGCCCGATAGCGCCCCTGAATACTGGCTTTTCCTATGGCTTCGCTCACAAAAGAAATCCAGCGCCGACGCGTGCTGGCCATTATTTCTCACCCCGATGCTGGTAAAACTACCATCACCGAGAAGCTGTTGCTGCTCGGCAACCTGATTCAGGTAGCGGGTACAGTCAAGGGAAAGAAATCCGATCGCCATGCGACTTCCGACTGGATGGCCATGGAGCAACAGCGTGGCATCTCGGTCACGTCCTCGGTCATGCAGTTTCCTTATAAGGAGCGCATGGTCAACCTGTTGGATACTCCAGGCCATGAAGACTTTTCTGAAGATACCTACCGGGTACTTACCGCGGTGGATTCCGCACT
>JASBUV010000227.1 GCA_030147705.1 Gammaproteobacteria bacterium | reverse complement strand
CACCTGCTCCGACTGAGACTATTCCGCCAGCAATAGTCGCGACATCCTCCCATCCTGCACCACTGACTATATCAAGTTCTTCTTCACTTAGCTCACGAATCGCCATTATTAAACTCCTTGTTCCTGAATTGAGATATCGTTTTTAGTAAGAGACTTTTGTTGTCTCCTGTTAAAGATATAGAACAGGATGTTTGACTTGGCTAATTTGCAGGTGAAATTGCGCATTGGATGGAGAGTAATCTCCGTCCAATGCTGCAATTATTCCCAGCGGGCTGTGTAGCCGCGTGCGTCGATGTGGACGAATGGGCCGTGGGCGGAGTTGGCTCGATAGATGCCGATGCCGCCGGGTAGCCAGGTCTTGGGGTTTTGTTTGGCGACTGATTCTGCCAGTTTCGCGAGTGCGCGTGCATCTTCTTTGTTGATTCGGCCATCGCGGTTGAGGTCGTCCATCTGGCCATCGCCGTCTTCATCGATCCAGATGTCAGCGGCACCGCCATAGAGGTGACGCGAGGAGTCTGTGTCGTTGCCGATCGACCGGTTGTAATACGGGGTGCGGAAGGCGCTCATGATGTGGAATGTCTTCGCTGGCCAGCCATTGGCGTTTGCTGCGTCAAGCAGGAGTTCCAGCTTTGCCAACATTTCCGCGCGCAGGAGCAGGAATTCAGGATCATGTCCGGGTTGTTGCTTGCAGAGAAACTGTTCGATAGTGAAGCGCGGCGAGACTTGTAGTCCAGCAGGTGCGTGCGCCATATTGATGAAGCCCTGTGGGGCACGATAGGCATTGAGCGCACGGAAAGGCTCCATGGCGTAGCGGCCTATTCTGTAACCTTCGATATTGTCCTGCACGCCGTTTCTGAACGGGGTCAGGATAAAGACATTCAACCTGATGGTGTCACTTTCTTGTGCGAATGTGAGGGTTGCCAGTCCTGGCTGCGCTGGCGCGGTCCAGTGCCATTCATTTGTCGTTCTTAGCAATACGCCCTGATCAGCGCTTGCTTCCGCGGTAGTCGCCACACGCAGAACGGCGTTTGGCATTACTGCGGTTGTAAGAATATTGAGATCGCTTTCCAGCTCCTGAAAGCGAATGGAGAATCCGGCTCGGTGCTCCGATGCCGCATTGGCGGTCTGTAAAAACAGCAACAGGCCGACACTCCCGGCCAGAAGGAGGGAAGAGAGGGACGGTCGCATGAACTGTATTTTCCTGAAAAAATTGTCGTGACGACAAGGCGGCATAGAATAGTAGGCAATTCGGTAAACGTACAGCGGTTTTATTCAGCCTTCTAAATACATACTGATCGTTCATTATGTAACAATTCGCCTTCTTGGCGGGTGTGCGGAATTCCTACCGCTGTTATCGGGAAAGGTTTATCATTGCTGCATGGGTACTCCAACGCACTTTAAGCTGTTTGCGACCATTACTGTAGCGCTCCTCGTTGCTCTACCTCTTGCAGCCAGTTCTTCTGAATCAACTGAGCAAATCCGCATCTGGTTTGAAGGATTCAACGCCAGCGGAGAATCGTTCATTGGTGGCAATGAATTGTCATTCGCGCAGGACCTCACGCGCCTTTATGAAGCCCGCGGACATTCGCCTATCTGGCAGGAAGGCGGTGAATTGGCCGGACAGCTGGACGAGCTGATTGCTGCCATTCAGAATTCCGCAGCCCACGGTTTCTATCCCGAGCGCTACCATCTGCAATACTTGCTGGAAGCAGCGACCGGAGATGGCGAGACAGACTGGGCGCTCGATCTCATCGCCTCGGATGCTTTTCTTGCGCAAGCGAGTCATCGCGGCAATGGTGTTGTATCGCCGCAGTCGATTAACGCCGAGTGGTTTGTTGAGAGCACTGAACTCAATGCCGCTGAGTTGTTGCGCAACCTGCTCACAGACTCTGGATCAGTTCGTGCGGCACTTGATGCCGTGTTACCGCAGGCGCCTGAGTATTGGACTTTGGTGCAGGAACGCGCGCGCATTGCCCAGCAACCTGAGACTGAAACTATTCAGATTCCGCCAGGCGACACGCTGCGACCCGGCAGCAGGGGCGAACGCGTGCGATTGTTGCAGGAACGCCTGCTTGGCCCCGGCGAGCACGATGGGATTTATGGCCCGCAACTGGAAAAGGCGGTAATCGAGTTTCAGCAAGCGTCTGCCGTCGAGGCAGATGGCGTAGTCGGCCGCAATACCCTCGCCATCCTGAACGCTACCCAATTCGACTGGCTGGAAAGAATTGACGCCAACCTCGAACGCTGGCGCTGGCTCCCCAGAGAAACGCCAGACACTTATGTACGCGTCAATATCGCCGCCTTCACACTGCGCGCAATTCGCGCCGGTCACGACGACCTGAATATGGACGTAATAGTCGGCAGGCCCTATCGTCAGTCACCCGTGTTTAACAACCTGATTCGCTATATGGTCGTTAATCCCTTCTGGAATGTGCCCACCAGAATTGCAGTGCAGGACAAATTGCCCTTACTCAAAGCAGATCCTGTCGAGTTGGTACAACAAGGATATGAGTTTCGCGCCAATGGTGAGACTGAGTATCGCCCGGTCGACCAGATGGACTGGAACCCTGTGACGCGAGCCAATTTCCGCTACCAATTGCGGCAACGGCCAGGCCCTCAGAATGCACTTGGCCAGATGAAGTTCATGCTGCCAAATTCCTATGCGGTTTATCTGCACGATACTCCGGCGCGGGAATTGTTTTCTCACACTGAACGCATTTTCAGCTCAGGCTGTATTCGCCTGCAGGACCCCGCGGCTTTCGCTCGCTGGCTATTGGAGCTGAACAATTCTCCGGAACTGGCAAATCTGGATAGCTGGCTCGAATCGGAGGAAACCAATACGGTCTATTTCCGACAACCGGTGCCAGTCTATATCGTCTATTTCACCGCGTTTACCGATGACTCTGGCAATGTCGTGTTCCGCCGCGATGTATACGATCGCGATCAGGCAATCACATCGGCCTTGCAAGGCACGAGCTAGTACGCGCAATTATTTTGGGGGGAATCTCTGCTGGCACTCAGCAGACACTACGATCAGGCAATGGCATCCAATGCCTGACTGATTTTGGTGACCGGCACCACTTCCAACCCCTCGATCTTGCCTTTTGGCACATTGGCCTTCGGTACGATCGCGCGGGTGAAGCCATGCTTGGCAGCTTCCCTGAGCCGCTCCTGCCCGCCCGGCACGGGTCTGATTTCTCCGGCAAGACCGACCTCTCCGAACACAACCAGCTCTTTAGGCAGCGCGCGATCACGGAAGCTGGAAACTATTGCCAGTAGCAACGCCAGGTCTGCGCTCGTCTCTGTCACTTTTACCCCGCCGACGACATTCACAAACACATCCTGATCAGCCATATAGAGGCCGCCGTGCCGGTGCAGCACAGCCAACAACATGGCAAGGCGATTTTGCTCCAGGCCGACGGCGACCCGGCGCGGGTTACCTAACGGGCTCGCATCTACAAGTGCCTGAATCTCGACCAATAAGGGGCGCGTGCCTTCCCAGAGCACCATGACCAGCGAACCTGGCGTGTCTTCTTCAGTTCGCGCCAGAAAAATGGCCGAAGGATTCTTCACTTCTTTGAGCCCGGTTTCGGTCATGCCAAACACACCGAGCTCATTCACTGCTCCGAAGCGATTTTTCTGGCCGCGGAGAATGCGGTACTTGGTGTCGCTGCCGCCTTCCAGCATGATGAAACAGTCGATCATGTGCTCCAGCACTTTTGGACCTGCGAGATTGCCTTCCTTGGTCACGTGGCCGACGAGAAACAATACGGTATTGGTTTGCTTGGCATACTGAATCAGGTAAGCGGCACACTCGCGAACTTGTGACACACTTCCAGGTGCCGACGCGACGTCGCTGCTGTGCATGACCTGAATGGAATCTACAACCAGTAACTCCGGTTTGTTGTCCTGTGCGGCCTGGGTGATGAGTTCAACATTGGTTTCCGCCAACATCTTCAACTCGCCAGCGGGCAGATTGAGGCGCTTGGCGCGCATGCCCACCTGCTGCAAGGATTCCTCGCCAGTCACATACAGCGCTGGTTTCCCGGTAGCCGCAAGCAAACACATGATTTGCAGCAACAGCGTACTTTTGCCAGCTCCCGGGTTGCCACCAATAAGAATCACAGAACCGGGAACGAGACCTCCGCCGAGCACGCGATCCAGTTCGCCGATGGTGCTGGAAAAGCGCGGCAATGCCTCGAGATCTATGTCGGACAAATTCTGAACGGGCGACTTCTCACCCGCGTAGCCCTGACGACGAAAGTCTGCCTTCGCAGCGGGCGAAGCACCGGGCGCACCGAGATTGATTTGCGAAAGCGTATTCCAGGCTTTGCATGCCGCACATTGGCCTTGCCACTGCCCGTGCTCTGCTCCGCAGTCAGTACATACAAATGCCGTTTTTGCTTTGGCCACTGGCGCTAATCCTTGCTTTGGCTAGAGGTAAATTCGGGGAACGCGAGGGGTAACCTTGCAGAACAGTTCATAGGCGATAGTGCCTGCACATTCGGCGATCTCATCGGCGCACAAGCCTTCTCCCCAGAGCACAACCTCATCATCCAGCTGTGCCTGTTCAACACCACTGAGATCGATGGTGATCATATCCATTGAGACGCGACCAATGAGTCGAGTGCGAACCGGACCAGCGACGGTCTTGACCAGCACTGGCGTGCCATCGACTGCCGATCGGGGATAGCCGTCTCCATAGCCAATAGAGACTACGCCAACGCGCGTATCTTTTTCGCACTTGTAGGTTGCGCCGTAACCAATCGACTGCCCTTGCCTGACGTCGTTGATTGCCAACAGGCGAGAGCTCAAGGTCATCACCGGATGCAGGCCCAACTCTTCACCCGTTTGCCCTGCAAGTGGGGAGCTGCCATACATCATGATGCCCGGGCGGACGATCTGATAATGCGCAGCAGTCTGCGTGAAGATTCCGGCGGATGCGGACATACTACAAGGAATCTCTTTCCCTCTCGCCTTGCTCAGTACTTCGCGCGTTTTCTCGACCTCGGCAATTTGTGCTGCTGTCAGTTTTTTCGCGGCTTTGCTCTTCTGATCATCTGCCCAGGCGAAATGCGACATCAGCACGAACTCTGTCTCAGGGTACTTGTGTAAGGTCAGGTACGCCTGTTCAATCTCGGAGGCACTTAAGCCCAGACGATTCATCCCGCTGTTCTGCTTCAACCAAAGCCGGCGCTTGCCAACTATGAGCTCTTTGCTGAATGCCTCTTCAAGAAGGGGAAGCTGATGCGTCGAGTGCACGACCATTTCGATTTCCCGTTTCAGGCAATCGTTCAGCTCAGCAGCGTTTTTGAATCCATTAAGCAGCAGTATCGGCAGGCCTGTCTTCAGCTCTGCCAGCGCCATGGCTTCATCGAAAGTGGCGACCGCAAGTCCGGCAGCCAGATGCTTCTCATTTGCCAGATATCGAGCAACCTCTGCCACACCGTGGCCGTAGGCATTGGCTTTGATAACAGGAATGATTTTCGAGTCCGGACAATGCACCCTCACCTGCGCCAGGTTTTTCTTGAGAGCGTTGCCGTCGATACTTGCCCAGGCCCTGAGATTGTCTGCAGCCATTACAGCGTCCGGTAGTTACATACCATGAGTATAGCTGTCATCGTAACGCGCCTGGACGAAATTCTCGAAGCGCGTGAACTGACCAAGAAAGGCGAGACGCACGGTGCCTATGGGGCCGTTACGTTGCTTGCCGATAATAATTTCGGCTGTGCCTTTGTCTGGTGAATCCTCATTGTAGACTTCGTCGCGATAGATAAACGCAATAACATCGGCGTCCTGCTCGATGGCACCGGACTCACGCAGATCAGACATCACCGGCCGCTTGTTTGGTCGTTGTTCCAGACCACGATTGAGCTGAGACAAGGCGATAACCGGGCACTCGAATTCACGTGCGAGCAGCTTCAGCGAGCGTGAGATCTCGGAAATTTCGTTGACGCGGTTTTCCGAAGTCCCCTTGATCTGCATCAATTGCAGGTAATCCACCATAATCATGCCCAACGGACCATGCTCGCGAGCAACACGGCGCGCACGCGAGCGCATCTCCATGGGGCTGATGCCAGCACTGTCATCAATGAATAGCGGTCGGTCTTTGAGTTTGGCAACAGCATCATTAAAGCCCGGCCAATCTTCTTCGTTTAGCTGGCCGGTACGCATTTTCCCCTGATTGATGCGACCAACGGACGAGAGCATCCTGAAAATCAGACTCTCTGCTGGCATTTCCAGGCTGAACACTAAAACCGGCTTGTCGATCTTGAGAATCGCATTCTCGACCAGGTTCATGGCAAATGCGGTCTTACCCATCGACGGGCGACCCGCCACGATCACCAGATCCGACTTCTGCCAACCAGAGGTCATCTCATCCAGATCGGTGAAACCGGTGGAAAGTCCGGTAAGCCCACCTTCCGCAGCCGCCAGCTCGTCAATACGATCCACCGCTCGCGTGAGCAAGGGATTCATGCCTACTGGCCCCTGATCCTTGGGCCGCTCATCAGCAATATTGAATACTTGCTGCTCTGCCTCGTCGAGAATCTCAGCGGCCTTTCTGCCACCAGTGTTATAACCGGTGTCCGCAATGTTGTTGGCCACACTGATCAGGCGGCGCAATACTGCGCGCTCGCGAATAATATCGGCGTAAGCTTGAATATTGGCGGTACCAGGCGCGTTATGAGCGAGCTCGCTCAGATAATCCAGACCACCAGCCTCTTCGAGCTGGTTATGACTGTTCAGCGCCTCGACGAGCGTGACCACATCA
>JASBUV010000224.1 GCA_030147705.1 Gammaproteobacteria bacterium | reverse complement strand
GCTGGATTTTGACGTACAGGTGCATTATCCTCCTTTCCCCGCAGGACGGGCTCATTTTTGAGCCTGTCCTGCCCTTTGTGTCGTCAAAAAAATAGCCCTTCGAGCGGCAAAATAGGGCGATAACTAGCCAAATCTGGCCCTCTAGCGGGCAAACCCACATATATTCAGCAATGTCAGGGAATACTAAGTAGGTATCAATGAGAAAATCTCCAATTCGCAGATCTTCCTCCTCCAGCAAATCAAGCAAGAAATCCAAGAAATACGTGTATGCATTTGGGGCCAAAACTGACGGCAATGCCAAAATGCGTGATTTGCTGGGCGGAAAAGGCGCCAATCTTGCGGAAATGGCCGCCATTGGCTTGCCGGTTCCTCCAGGCTTCACTATTAGCACCGATGTATGCAGATACTTCTACGACCATGAGAAGCAGTATCCGGTCAGCCTCAAGAAGGAAGTCAGCAGCGCCATAAAGCAAATCGAGAGCCAGTTGGGCAAGCAGTTCGGCGGGGGTAACAACCCGCTCTTGGTGTCCGTGCGCTCGGGTGCGAGGGAATCCATGCCCGGAATGATGGACACCATTCTCAATCTGGGTCTGAATGATGAGACCGTGGAAGGGCTCGCCGGCGTTTCCAAGAATTCACGTTTCGCCTGGGACTGCTATCGTCGTTTCATTCAGATGTATGGCGATGTCGTAATGGGCGTGCAGGCCCGTACTGAGGAAGAAGAGAACCCATTCGATGCCCTGCTTGAGGCCCTTAAACGCAAACAAGGCCTGCAATCGGATACCGATCTTACAACCTCCGACCTGAAAGCGCTGGTGAAGCAATACAAGGCGCTGATCAAAAAACGAACACGCAAGGAATTCCCACAAGATGCCATGGAGCAACTCTGGGGAGCTGTCAGTGCAGTATTCGGTTCCTGGAAAAATGAGCGTGCGATCCTCTACAGACAACAATATGGCATCCCTGCTGAATGGGGTACGGCCGTGAATATTCAGGCAATGGTATTTGGTAACGCTGGCGAGACCAGCGCCACAGGTGTCGCCTTTACACGCGATCCAGCCAACGGGGAGAAGGTCTTTTACGGTGAGTACCTGATCAATGCCCAGGGCGAGGACGTCGTCGCCGGCGTTCGCACTCCTCACGAAATTGATCATATGAAAACCTCCATGCCGGCAAGCTACAAGGACCTGGAGAAAGTCCGCAGCAAGCTGGAAAGTCATTTCAGGGATATGCAGGACTTCGAATTCACGATCGAGAATGGTCGACTGTTCATTCTGCAAACTCGCAATGGTAAGCGCACAGGCCTCGCTGCTGTCCGCATTGCCGTGGAAATGCAGAAAGAACGGTTGATGAATCAGCACACTGCGCTACTCAAGATTCCAGCCGAATCCATCGATTCACTTCTCGTTCCTGTGTTCGACCCCAAGGCTCTTAAAGCAGCTACCGTAATCGGACATGGCCTGCCTGCGGGTCCAGGAGCTGCAACTGGACGCATTGCCTTCACCGCGGCAACTGCTGAGGCTGAGACTCGTAAGGGAAATCGGGTAGTACTGTGTCGTACAGAGACTTCACCAGATGACCTGAAGGGCATGCTGCATTCTCAAGGCATTCTCACTTCGCGAGGCGGCGTTTCGTCCCATGCAGCGCTCGTGGCTCGCCAACTTGGCAAGGTTTGCGTCTGTGGTGCGGGCGACATCTACATTAACTATGAGAAGAAGACCCTTACTGCGGGCAAAGTTGTGCTCAAGGAAGGCGATTACATCTCCATTGATGGCAGCACTGGCGCCATCTACAAGGGCATGATCGAAAGCGCTGATTCGGAAGTTAAACGCGTTCTCGATGGCAAAATGAAGCCCGGCAACAGCTATACCTATGAGCTGTTTCAAACCGTCATGAAATGGGCTGACAAGCACCGGCGCCTCAAGATTCGCACCAACGCAGACACGCCCGCAATGGCCAAACAGGCTGTCTCCTTCGGCGCGGAAGGTATCGGATTGTGTCGTACCGAACATATGTTCTTCGATGGCGATCGCATCGACTACATGCGCCAGATGATTCTCGCAGTCGACGAAGTACAGCGCCGATCCGCTCTCAAGAAGTTATTGCCTTTCCAGCGTAAGGACTTCGTTGGACTCTTCAGGGCAATGAACGGCCGACCGGTAACCATTCGCTTGCTGGATCCGCCATTGCATGAGTTCCTCCCGCATGACGATGTGGTGCGCCGACAGCTGGCTGAAAAGCTTGGCGTACCTTTCGATTTCGTTATCGAGCGCATCAAAGCACTACACGAAGAGAACCCGATGCTCGGCTGCCGAGGCTGCCGACTGGGTATTCTCTATCCGGAAATTACCGAAATGCAGACGCGAGCGATTTTTGAAGCAGCCGCCCAGGTCCTGAAAGGCAAAAGCAAGGTCAAGGTTAATCCCGAGATTATGATCCCGCTCGTCGGCTTCCGTGCTGAACTTGCTGATCAGCTCAGCACCGTGCACCGCATCGCCAAGGAAGTGATGGCTGCCAAGAAAGTCAAAATCAACTATATCGTCGGTACGATGGTCGAGGTTCCCAGAGCTGCGATCACTGCAGATGAAATCGCTCATGAAGCAGACTTTTTCAGCTTCGGCACCAATGATCTGACCCAGACAACTCTCGGCCTGAGCCGTGACGACATGGGTCTGTTCTATGATGAGTATCAACGCAAGGAAATCTACAACAAGAATCCCTTCGCAAGCCTCGACCAGACTGGTGTTGGCAAACTCATCGATCTGGCTGTCAGCAAAGGCAAGCAGACTCGGCCCGATATCAAGCTGGGAATCTGTGGCGAGCATGCGGGTGACCCATCGTCCATCGATTTCTGTCACCGCGTCGGGCTCAACTATGTCAGCTGCTCACCACCCCGTGTGCCTGTAGCCAGATTGGCGGCAGCACAGGCGCAACTGCGCAACAAATCCTGATCTGCAAAGATCAATCTGAACGCGTCAGTGGCGGCATAGGGCAATCCAATATTGCCGCCACTGTTCGCAGCAGATCTATCTCCAAAGCTGAAACAACCCCATCCCCTTGGATACAGGCCGCGCATGCTTTCAGAAGGGCCGGTTTCTGCAATGGATTAATCGCACTCAGTTCTGACAAAGCCTGATCAACTTGCTCGTAACTCAATTGCTCTGCCTGGGGTAATTCAACACTTAACCCCAACTCCTCTACTCCTTTTCTGAAGAGTTCAGCAGGCGACTGCTTGGCACTCTTTTGGTTATAGCTGATGACGCCCAGTACTACTGCAACTGAGCCGGCACATGCGAGCAATTTCTTACGCCCGATTCCCGGAGGTTTGCTCGACAGGTACACCTGACTCAAATGATGAAAAAGAAACTTCTGCAGACACCACTCGAAGAGCTTGATCTTGTTGTCCTGGGCGATCAATGCCTCAAAATTCCGTTTGAACAGCGCGAACTGGGGCGCGGATAACTGTCGTAAAGCGGGCAATGCGATTTCAGCCAATGGGAGCCTTTGTTCATCTCCCGGAACCCAGCCAAATTTCAGCAAGCGCTGTAACTCATCGTAGACGCCTTCATCTGCTGATTCGGCGAGATAGTCACACTGTTGAGATCGCTGGGCCGGATCATTATCCAGAATCAGATAGTACGCCAGTGCCCGCGCAGAACTCGGCTGACGGGCAGCTGCAAGTACGGCTGACGGCAATGAATCCACAATCGCGGACGCCGCAATCAAATGCGGTGCTGAGGGTGCGCCTATAGTTCCTACTGCGCCACCAGCCAGTACTCCAAGAGTACCGAGCACTGCGAGCTCCGGCTTCGTACTTGTCTGTTCCTGCGCTGTCTCTTCATCACCATTGCCTCCAGGGTCAGGCTTGGTAGCTATCGAATAGTCACCGTTCCAATCTGGCAAAATTGCACGAATACGATCTTCCAGCGGCGGATGGGTCGCATACAGTCCGCTGAGGGCGCTTCGCCTCCCTTCCTCAAACAAGGCATGACTGATTTCCTGACTGGCAGGATGATCAAGATAGGAACGAGTGGATGCAGCGCCAATCTGCATCAGCGCACCACCGATTCCTTCCGGGTTACGGGTGAATTGAACAGCAGATGCATCCGCAAGGTATTCGCGTTGCCTGCTTACTGCGGCCTTGATGAGATTCCCGAAAAAAGTCCCCGTGTAGCCGATCACAACCAGCCCCAAACCCAATATGGCGACCCCTGCCGCATCTTTGGAGCGGCGCGAACGTGAACCGCTGCGCAGAATGTAATATCCGATAATCCCGAGCACCAATATGCCGTGCAGGACGCCAATCAGGCGAATGTTGATCCGCATGTCCCCGTGCAGGATATGGCTGAATTCATGTGCGATAACTCCCTGCAGCTGCTCTCTGTTCAACGTTTCCATCGCACCCCGCGTCACGCCAATCACCGCATCGCTGGGAGAATATCCAGCTGCGAAGGCATTGATTCCAGACTCAGCCATCACATAAACGGGCGGTACAGGAGTACCGGAGGCAATCGCCATCTCTTCGACGACATTCAGCAGCCGTCGTTCCAATAGATCGTTACTGTCAGGAAGAAGTAGCCTGCCATTCATCATCTCGGCAACACGAGCCCCTCCTCCGCGAAGGCTGACGATCTTGTACAGGCTCCCAAGCGCGACAACACTGCCGACGCCAACGGACACGACGACAAACAACTGCCAGTCGAAGCTGAATCCGATCTGCCTTTGTTCAGAGGTGAGTGTCCCGAGAACCAACATCACCAACACATTGGTCAGTGCGATTAGCGAAACAACCGCCAAGGCAAAGAGTGCAAACAATTTGCCGCTGGCGCGTCGCGCCGCGTCCTGGGATTCAAAGAAATTCATCGTTGAGGATAAACGACTAACAGGCTTCTAGAATGAGACCTGGGGTGCCTTCTGAATCTCGGCACTGTCTTCAAATTCGAGCAGACTGGCATCGCTTCCATGACCAAACACGCCAGCGAATACTACCGGGGGAAATGACTGCCGATAGGTATTGTAGGCCATCACCTGATCGTTAAACGCCTGTCTGGCAAAAGCCACCTTGTTCTCCGTAGCAGTCAGTTCTTCGCTCAACTGCATCATGTTCTGGTTTGCCTTCAAATCGGGATAGGCTTCCATGACCACATTGAAGCGGTTCAGTGCACCAGCCAATGCCCCTTCCTGACTCACCAGATCCTTGATCGCAGCAGCGTTACCCGGGTCAGCGGCAGCAGCGGCCAAGCCTGCGGCCGCAGAGTTTCTCGCCGCGATAACAGACTCCAGAGTCTCCTTCTCATGCTTGATGTAGGCTTTTGCAGTCTCTACCAGATTGGGGATCAGGTCATAACGTCGCTTGAGCTGGACCTCGATCTGGGCAAAGGCGTTCTGGTACCGATTCTTGAGAGCGACCAGGCGGTTGTAAATGCCAACGCCATAAAACAACAGGGCTGCCACAACGACCAGAATGATGATGGTAGATACTTCCATAACTGTTCTCCTTGTGTTCTCGGGCTCACAGATAATTCCGCAGTCCAGCCATTATTCCACTTAACAGAGGCCTTGTCGTTACATCCTCATTGCCGGAGTGGCTGATGGTTTATCTGGTTGACCATAATCTGCTAAGCTGCCCTCACAATCGCTGCCAATAGAACAATAATTATGAATACTGGCATTCTCGCTTTACTTGCATTCCTCCCCATTATCTCTGTCGCCGTATTCCTTGTTGGCTTGCGCTGGCCTGCAAGCAGAGCGATGCCCATTGCCTATCTGGTGGCAGTAGGGCTGGCTTATTTGGTCTGGCAGATCAGCGGAGCACAAATACTGGCCGCTACTGTCAATGGACTGATCGTTGCCGGGACGTTGATCTATATCATTTTCGGTGCAATCCTGCTGCTGAACACGCTTCAGCAGAGTGGAGCCATTCTTCGTATCCGCCAGGGCTTCTCGGACATTACTCCCGACCGGCGCATCCAGGTGATAATCATCGCCTGGCTATTCGGCTCATTCATAGAGGGCTCAGCGGGGTTTGGAACTCCCGCAGCTGTGGCAGTGCCACTCATGGTCGGGCTGGGATTTCCAGCCATGGCTGCAGTTGTGGCCGGCATGATTATTCAGAGCACGCCCGTTTCCTTTGGCGCCATGGGCACGCCAATACTGGTAGGCATCAATACAGGACTGTCTGCAGACCCTGAAATGGCTGCCTATGCGCTTAGCCGGGGCTACCCCGAATGGGATATGTTCCTCGAATATATCGCTACCAAAGTCGCGATCATTCATGCGCTCGCCGGTACTTTTATTCCCTTACTGGTAACAGGCATCATGACGCGTTTTTTCGGTGCGAGTCGGTCATTTACTGATGGCTTCCGCATCTGGAAATTCGCACTGTTCGCAGCTTTCGCAATGACCATTCCCTACCTGATGGTTGCCACGTTCCTCGGGCCGGAATTTCCTTCCATGTTCGGCGGCCTTATTGGTCTGGCGATCGTTATCACCGCTGCGCGCAGCGGATTCCTGATGCCCTCCGATACCTGGGATTTTGCTGAACGATCGCAGTGGGAGGAAGAATGGACTGGCTCAATCCAGCCTACTGCAGCCGATCTGGAAGCAACCTCGGATATGAGCCTCTTTCGCGCCTGGTCTCCGTATCTGATTGTTGCGGCTCTGTTGGTACTGACCCGATTGCCAGCACTCGATCTGGAATCTCTGTTGCGAGCTGCCAACCCTTTTGTTACCTGGAGCTGGCCGCAAATTTTCGGCAGCACCATATCCGCGTCCTTTCAGCCATTATGGTCTCCCGGCACCATTTTCATACTGGTGTCGCTCATTACCATCGGTATCCAGGGGCTGTCTGCCAAGCAATATAGGAGCGCATTAAATAGCTCGTTCAAGACATTGATCCCCGCCTCGACTGCCTTGGTGTTCACGGTTCCGATGGTGCAGGTTTTCATCAATTCCAGCGGCGGTGCCGCCGGATTCGAACAAATGCCACTGGCACTTGCAGAAGGGGTTGCCAACCTCGCTGGTTCTGCATGGCCCTTCTTCGCTACTTTTATCGGTGGGCTGGGAGCGTTCGTGGCCGGGAGCAATACAGTCTCAAACATGATGTTCTCACTGTTTCAGTTTGGTGTTGGCGAACGCATCAGCGTAGATCCAACATGGATTGTTGCGTTACAGGCAGTGGGTGGTGCGTCGGGCAATATTATTTGCGTGCACAATGTTGTTGCCGCGTCTGCAGTCGCCGGGCTAGTCGGTAAAGAAGGTGCGGTAATTCGCAAAACCCTTTTGCCTTTCTGCTATTACGCATCCATGACCGGTGCGCTCGGGTACATGTTTGTGAATTTTGCGACTGCCCCTATCAACATCGGCACACTCGTCGTAGCAGGCATCACCGCTGGATTGATTTACACAATCTATATCTGCAATCGCTCACTCGGGACAAGTTGATTCACTCCGAAGTAGCGGCGCGTGATACCCTGACAAGCTGATGTAATATTTGGGTTTAGGCTTACCTCATCATGCAGACTGCTACTCCTGATTTGGCTGCGCAAAACACACGCTCGATCATTGTCGCTACAGCGGGCCATGTTGATCATGGTAAAACGTCGCTGGTCCACGCGCTGACTGGCGTCGACACAGATACACTAAGAGAAGAAAAACAACGCGGCCTGACTATCAATCTTGGCTTTGCCTACAGTCAGGAATCCCTACCCGATTCTCGAGAGGCCTGTGTACTGGGCTTTGTCGACGTGCCGGGCCATAAAGACTTTATTCACAACATGCTTGCCGGAGTGGGCTCCATTCATGCGGCATTACTGGTCATCGCGGCAGATGATGGCATCATGCCACAAACATTGGAGCACCTGCAGATTCTCGACCTGCTTGGGATAGAGAATGGCGTCGTTGCAATTAGCAAGTCAGATACCTGTGAGACACTCAGAGTTGAACAACTACAGAGCGAGATACAACAGCTGTTGTCTCGAACCAGTTTAGCTCACTTTCCAATCATCAAGACTTCTACCAAGACTCTGGACGGGATAGAAAAGCTCAAAACCAGCTTGCTGGCTCTCTCCGCTGATGCGCCAGAATGGCAGGCTGAAAACAGACACTTCCGGTATCAGATAGATCGCAGTTTTTCAGTCAAAGGGATTGGCACCGTCGTCACGGGCACAGCACTTTCTGGCCAGTGCTCTTCTGGCAGAATATTGAAGCACGCGCGCACAGGCTCGGAATTCAGAACACGATCGCTAAGACTGCATCAGTCAGATATCAATTCAGTCAATGGTGGAGAACGCGTGGCGATCAATCTGGCTTCAGCAGAACAGGAATCGCTGAAACGCGGTGATTGGCTTCATGACCCGAGTCTCACACAAGTGGTTTATCGGTTCGACTCGAAATTGCGCTGGCTGGCTGACTACGCACCTCGCTCGGGCGCGCTGTATCATCTGCATATCGGCGCAGCCCATAGTCTGGTTTCAGTCCGAAAACTGACCACCGATAGCCCGTGGTTCCAGATTCGTTCACATGACCCTCTCGCGATTCACTATGGTGATCGCTTTATCCTGCGTGATCCTACCGGATCGCAAACCCTTGGCGGCGGCTATGTCGTTGATACCGAAGTACCACGCAAGCATCGAAGCAGCCCAGAGCGCCTCGCTATGCTCGCAGCGTTGGATAATAACGATGCTGAGGCGCTGGGCCGCGTACTCGAACTCTCTCTGCAAGGAGTCGTCACCAACCGATTCAGGCGCGCACGTAATCTGACTGAGGAAGGATTACAGAGAGTTCTCAAGCAAGTTCACGAGTCCGGAACTCAAACCTTGTCAATTGAACTTAAAGACAAATCACGCGTGCTGTTCGCTCGCAATCAATTTGAAGCGCTCAGTAGAAACCTGCTGCATTGCGTGCGCCGGTTCCACGAATTGCATCCCAGTCAATCTGGTTTGGCAGAGCCGCAACTCAGCAAGGATCTGGCGTTCCCCGGGACTTTCGCCCTACTCCAGGGAGTCACAGACAAGCTTGTGCAACTGAATTTGCTTGCAAGAACAGGGAATCAGCTCCATCTTCCCGGGCATACACCGAAAATCAGTAAAGAGGAAAAATTCTTCAACACCGCTATCCGGCCCATTTTCGATAAAGCTGATCTGATCCCACCCCGGACACGTGAATTGGCGGATTCCCTGAAGCTACCGCTTCGAGAGCTCTTAACCATACTGCGCGTTCTTGAAAAAAATGGTCTGGTGATAAAGGTCGCAGACAATCGCTACTATCTACCGGCAACATTACTCCGCCTTGCGACTCTTGTTGAAGAAATCGTTGCGGAGAACAAGGCGAGCGACAGCTTTTCTGTTATCGAATTCAGGGATCGTTCCGGCATAGGACGCAATCTCTGTATTGAGGTTCTTGAATACTTCGATAGCCGTGGCTTTACCAGACGTGACGGCAATTCACGCTTTCTCCGAACGGACAAGGAAAACATTTTCTCCTGAGCTCGCTCGCCACTACTCCTCTATCTTGGGAATTCGACCTTGGGAATTCGACAACCCGACTACGCGCGTTAGGCACCCGTCTTTCCCGCTTTACCGCAAGAATTCAAAACTGCTACTCTGTTCAACAAGATGGTTGGCCAACTTGCCTGATCCAGAAATGCACTATGCTCAGTCTGGACTTATTGGGACCAGGATATGGGACTCGAGATAGATCAAACAGAATTTAACCAGGAAGACTTCGCACGCTTCAGCTCGAGACTGCGTGACAATCTGAAAGCTCTTGAAGTCGTTTTGGCACGACCAGATTTTGGCGAAGGTGACTTGTCATTTGGTGCCGAGTTGGAACTCTATATTATCGACAACGAAGGACGCCCCCTTCATGTCAATCAAGAGATCCGCAATCAACTCAATGACCCGCAGCTGACCCTTGAATTGAATCGCTATAATCTGGAATACAATTTCAGCCCCTGCCTCCTCAAGAATCATTGCTTCGCCACAACGCAGCGAGAGGCACAATCAGCGATCGACAAGATCAATGCCTGTGCAGCGCAGTGGGACGGCAAAGTAATTCCTATTGGTATTCTGCCCACGCTCCAGCAATCCGACACTGGTTATCATGCCATGACGCCACTGGATCGCTTCAAAGCACTCACTCACGCGCTGACGGAGATTCGAGGCGGTCCCTTTACAATCGCCATCGAGGGTGAAGAGACCCTTCAGCTGGCCATGGATGATGTCACATTGGAGGGAGCAAACACTTCATTTCAAATACACTTGCGAGTTCCACCGCATGAATTTTCGGATTTCTACAATGCTGTGCAACTCATCACTCCGCTCGTCGTTGCGCTGTCAGCGAATTCACCCACACTCTTTGGGCATCGCCTGTGGCAGGAAACTCGCATCCCTCTCTTCAAACAATCGATCGACAGCCGCCCCAAGGACTTGCTGCACCCTATCCCTGCGCGCGTAAATTTCGGCACCAACTGGATTCGAGACGGCGCACTGGAACTCTTCGCCGAAGCGGCATTGCTCTACAGACCTATTCTTCCCCACTGCAGCAAGGAAGACAGTATCGCGGTCGCCAATCGAGGTGGAACACCCGAATTGCATGAACTCCGCTTACATCAGGGATCAATCTGGTGGTGGAATCGTCCAGTCTACGATCCTGTAAACGGTGGACATTTGCGCATCGAACTCCGCGCGCTCCCGGCAGGCCCCAGCCTGATCGACATGCTGGCAAACGCAGCGTTAGCCATCGGCCTTGCCAAGACCATGCAATCGGAAATCAGGGCACTCCTGCCAGCAATACCATTCAATTACTGCACCGCCAATTTCTATCGTGCCGCGCAGAAAGGGCTCGACGCTGAACTTTTCTGGCCCTCGCTACAACAGAGTCAACCCGAATATTTCCCGGCTTTTCAGATACTCGAGAAGCTACTGCCACGACTGCCTGACAGCTTGCTCGGCATGGGATTTATTGAGGAAGACATCGTGCCACTGCTGCAAATCATTGAGGAGCGGCTTGCTCTACGGCAAACGGGAGCTCAATGGCAACTGAAGAAACTCGCCGAATTGCGCGCAGACATGCACAAACGCGATGCGCTGACAGAGATGCTCAAGCAGTACAGCAATAACAGCGCCGCCAACAAACCAGTTGCACGCTGGACATAATTGACTCGCAGATAACCATGGTCAATTCTCAGATCGATACGCAGTTCCATTCCCTCATCAATCCTGATCCGGGCAGTATCGGCGCGAGCGTGACAGAATTTCTGCACAAACTACCCGGCCCCAGCCATATTCATCTACATGGCAAAGAGCGGTCGCGTTGCCGCGCAGTGACTACACTGCTCCATGGTAACGAACCCTCTGGCTTTGTTGCATTGTTCAACATCATCAAACAAAAAATCAAACCACTTGTTGATATGCATTTCTTCGTGCTGAGTGTTGATGCGGCCAAGCAATCACCAGGATTTATTTATCGTATGCTGCCGCATCACAAAGATTTGAATCGATGCTTCAACAGAGAGCAGGGAGATAAAGAGTCTGAGAAGCTGGCATCGGATCTGTTGGACATACTTGCCAGACTGAAACCAGAGTCGTTGGTCGACATACATAACACTTCAGGCTCCAGCCCATCTTTCGGTGTTACAACCTTTGTTGACGAAAAGCACGATTCCCTCGTTTCGCTGTTCACACACCGAATGATCGTCTCCGATTTGCGGCTCGGCGCGCTGATGGAGGTCAGTAGCGATGCAATGCCTACCGTGACGATAGAGTGTGGCGGTGCACAGGATAGCAAGGCCAACCTCGTGGCCACTGAGGGATTGATACGCTATATGACTGTCGAAGATGTACTCGATCACGAGCATTCAGAAGTTACACTGGAATTGTTTCACAACCCGATTCGGCTGGAATTGAAGGAAGGCAGCGATATCGCCTACGGAAATCATAGCCTCATGCAGGACGGCGTGACCTTGCTTCCTCAGATCGAAGATTACAATTTCGGCTATGTAGAATCCGGTACTGCGCTCGGCTTCGTATCGGGTGCGTTAACAGACAATCTTTCTGCGCATCGCACCGATGGTACTGAGTGTCTCACTGATTACTTCGCACTGGACAAGGAATCGCTGTATACCAGCAAACGACTCAAGTTGTTTATGGTAACTACCAACCCCGAAATTGCACGCAAGGACTGCTTGCTGTATTTCGTGCCAGCCTGAAGCCTGTTAATACTGGGTTGCTGGTGTGGTAACGGTCAAGCCATCCATGGCCTCTGTTAAAACTACCTGACAGGATAAGCGGGAATTGTCAGCTCGTTCTGCAACCAGACTTAGCATTGCATTCTCAGTCGGATTGGTTTCTCCAACAATTTCCATCCAGGCAGGGTCGATAAACACGTGACAGGTGGCACAGGAGCATGCACCACCACAATCTGCTTCGATCCCGGGGATCGCATTGATCGCTGCTGTTTGCATCAGGGTATTGCCTGATTTCGCTGGTACGCTCCTGACGACACCAGTATGCTCTGTGAAGTTGATCTTGATCATACTTGCTTGGAATCCGCTAACTGTGAAATTCAAGAAATTCGAAAACTAATTGTAAATTTTAGCCTAGTCGTGAGCCTCGCGCAGCCATGATCAATACCAAGGTGCGACCAGTTAAGCGATACTACATTTCCCCAAATAACAATTTGTCGGGCCGATATCTGAGCAGGTCCGTAGTTGTTCCAGGTTCAATTGGCAAGCGAGAGAAAATGCGATGACAGCTAACAGGCAATATCTCCCGGTTCTCATCAGTGCATGCCTGCTACTGGTTCTCTCTTTCGGATTCCGAGCCGGCTTTGGGCTGTTCATGCAGCCCATGACTGAAGCGCGCGAATGGGGGCGCGATGTTCTTGCTTTGGCCCTGGCTATTCAGAACCTTTCCTGGGGTGTTTTTGCGATCATTGCAGGCGGGCTTGCTGACCGCTACGGCAATCTCCGCGTGCTATTGGGAGGGGTGGTTCTCTATGCCGCCGGAATGTACCTCATGGCATTCTCGGCTACAGAGTGGCAAATCATTTCCACAGCGGGACTTCTTGTCGGAGCGGGTGTTGCCGGCACGTCATTCGGAATAGTTCTGCCTTCGATAGCACGTGCTGTTCCAGAGGAAAAGCGAGGCTGGGCGCTCGGTATCGGTACCGCCGCGGGCAGCTTTGGTCAGTTTCTTGTAGTGCCAATAATTCAACTTGTAATAGACGGGACAGGCTGGTTATTGGCTCTCCAGATTATGGGCGTCGCAGGTCTATTCATGGCCATATTCACGCTGCCACTGGCAGCTTACGGCGGTGCGAGCAAAGAAGATACGGCCAATCAGGCTCAACCTGGCATGCTCACACTGGCACGCAATGCATTCGGGGTTCGCGCCTATGTATTGCTGGTTACTGGCTTTTTCGTGTGCGGGTTTCATGTTGCTTTTATCACGGTACACATGCCCGGGTACGTGGTAGATCTCGGTTTTTCACCAGCCATCGGAGCCTGGAGTATCAGCCTTATCGGGCTGTGCAATGTGATTGGTTCTTATTATTCGGGCACCCTGTGTGGCAAGGTTGCGATGCGCAAGATTTTGAGCTGGATCTATTTCAGCAGGGCCATCGTGATTTCACTTTTCCTGATCTTCCCCATAACCGTACCGAGCATTTTGATTTTCTCTGCTGCGATGGGCTTTCTCTGGCTAGCCACTGTGCCTCCAACTTCAGGTTTGGTCGCACTATTTTTCGGCACGCGCTATATGACGTATCTGTACGGTATTGTCTTCTTCAGCCACCAGCTAGGCAGTTTTGCCGGGGTCTGGCTGGGTGGCTGGATGTATGAGACTTATGGAAATTACAACGGTATATGGCTACTGGGGATAGTTCTCGGAATTCTGGCGGCCATTGTGCACTGGCCGATAGAAGAGCAGGATCATCAATCACTGCTCTTCAAGCACCAATCCGCTACGGCACCATAAACACTTCGATGTTGGAAAGCTCCAAAGTGCCATCCTGCGTGTACGGTTCTATCGCAATGTAGAACGCACTGCCCGAGGGTAGTTCACCGGAGACTCCTAATTCTGTCCCAAGGTCGAGTGCAGAGACCGGAGTTGCATCAGGATACGGCGCATAGTAGAGGAGGTAACCTTCAGCGCCAGCAGCCTCAGTCCAGCTAATGCTGACCGAATT
>JASBUV010000206.1 GCA_030147705.1 Gammaproteobacteria bacterium | reverse complement strand
ACTGCGATACACGTTTCGGCTGGGCCCAGTTCACGATAGGCAAGTGTGACAGTGAACGTATTGTCCTTGTAAGCCACTGCAGGTGTAAGCAGTGAGTTGCAGGGCGTCGGCACATAACCCGCGACCGACACGCTGACTTGTAATGGCAAGGATTCCATTACCAACACATCGAGAGATTCCACTGTTGCCAGACTGCGTTGTTCTGCAGCCACCAATTCGAAATTGCCATTCTCAAGAACGCGCAATTGAATCGATTCGAAATAGGCAGATCCGCTGCCATCAATCACGGCACCTTGTGGGATCGTGAGCATACCGTCTTTATAGAGAGCCGGTTGCGCTACTACTAGTTGTGCTACTACTAACTGGCAAGCTAATGCAGCCAGACTTGCAAACATAAAACGCTTCATTTCTCCCCCTAAATTAATCAGGATTACTGAACATCATTATTCAGTGCTGGCAATTCTACATAGGACAAACGCTCGATGAAGTGATTACGATCACCTGACAATGCAAATCGTGGGTATCTTCGCTTCCGTAGTCGCTCCTCCCCCAGCAATCTGGCTGCTGGATAACTCAAAATACTGTGCTTTCCGTCGCAGAATTATTTTTTTGAATATTTTTTAATTTAGCTGAGACAAATCCGGGGCTCGCAACACTATCTAAGAGTAAGCGAGATTTTTTGCCAAAGTTTCGGGCTTTGTGAATCGCATCCATCCTGGTGAGTCACATTGCCCTTATTGAATGCCATAGCACGTGGCTACTATCGACTACACTGTTCCCGCAGTTGTCGATAGGTAGGGAGGGGTCATAGGACAGCACATCCATTGGCTCTTTTCTTTCAAGCGGAGACAGCAGGTCTGTCTCCGCTTTTTTATGGCTGGAACTATCTTGCTGCCTATTGGCATGCACGCAGAGAGGCAGCTGGATAAGTGAATCCAAAATCACTCGCAGACTCGATCCTCTCACGCCGTCATCGCCCTTTGTTTACCTGGATTCACTCGAACAGCGCGTCATCCTCTTGCTCTACTCCACATATGGACTTTCTTCTCGGTGCCGAGTTTGATTAACTTGCCTGACCAAGGAGGCCGCCATGATCAAATCACACTCACCGTCAGACCCACTGTCTCTAATTCGTTTTGCGAATGTGCTCTTGCTTCTTTTTACTGCAAGCACTACTACGTCACTTCGCGCTGCTGACGAAGACATGCATGCAATTGTTGCTGCGGTTTCTGCCGAACGCATCCGCAGTGATGTAGAGACCCTCGTGAGCTTCGGTACCCGGCATACCCTGTCTGAAACCCAGTCCGCCACGCGAGGCATCGGCGCGGCTCGCCGCTGGATTGAGGATGAGTTCAACCGAATCTCCGCAGCCTGTGGAAACTGCCTTGAGGTATTTACAGTGAGCGATATGGTCTCCGGCAATCGCATTCCCGAACCGGTAGAAGTCGTGGATGTTGTCGCGATATTGCGCGGCACCAGCGATCCCAATCGCATCACACTGATGAGTGGCGATATTGATTCACGCGTGAGTGACGCCATGAATTCCGAGTCCGAATCGCCCGGTGCGAATGACAACGCGTCAGGCATGGCAGGCGTACTTGAGGCGGCGCGCGTGTTGAGTCAGTACCGCTTTCCCGGATCCATTGCCTTTGTCGGCCTTTCCGGTGAAGAACAAGGCCTGTATGGCGGCGCCATTCTGGCTCGCCATGCCATCGAAAATGGCTGGAATCTCGATGCGGTCCTCAATAATGACATGATCGGCAACATCACTGGGGTCAATGGCGTCACAGACAACACTACCGCGCGGGTATTCTCGGAAGGGACACGCTATGTAGAGACTGAAGATGAAGCAAGGCAGCGGCGCTTTCAGGGTGGCGAAGTCGACTCAGCTTCACGCAATATCGCGCGCTACGTTGATCAGATGGCAGACCTTTACGTACCCAATCTGGATGTCATGATGATTTACCGTCTCGACCGCTTCGGCCGTGGGGGGCATCACCGGCCGTTCAACGAAGCCGGTTTCCCTGCTGTGCGGATCATGGAAACCAATGAGAACTACACCCAACAACACCAGGATATCCGCTTCGAAGACGGTATCCAGTATGGCGACACTATAGAGCATGTGAATTTCGACTATGCGGCCAAACTCACTGCGCTCAATGCGGTCACTCTGGCGTCCATGGCGCGCGCGCCAGCACCACCAGCCAATGTGGAAATAGCCGGCGCTGTTCGGCCGAGTACAACACTGAGTTGGGAAAAAGTGGCAGGCGCCAGCGGCTACCGGGTGCACTGGCGACTCACCACCTCGCCAGTCTGGGAATGGTCGAGAGATGTCGGCGACGTCGCGACCTTCACACTGGAAAATATAGTCATCGACAACTACTTCTTCGGGGTATCAAGCCTTGCGGCAGACGGCACGCAAAGCCCGGTGGTATTTCCAGGCCCTGCAGGCTCCTTTGATTGATGCAGGGCTGCTGTAGCGATACCGATAAGAAGTTCGCCAGCTAAGCGCTAGGCAAGGCCGACCAGAAAGCGCGCTATCCTGTCGCCCTGATCCAGAATCAGATGGCCACAACCACGCAGCCCCACCGCGTGGCAATCTGCGATGCAGGCTTGCGCGTGGCGTACACTCGCCACGCCATCAAGCACCGCGTCGCGATCGCCGAACACGACCATTACCGGCATATTGAGCTGTGCGAGACGATCCGGCCCGAAGATCGGCAGGCGCGCGGTACGCGGCCGAAAGTGTTTGTGCATATCCATGGTGATCTCCATGGCCTGCCTGATCTCTTCAGACTGGAGCGGTTGCCCTCCATTAAGCATGCGCATCATTCGCTCTCGGCCCCATGCCCCGCAGAGGCTGTAGAAAATTGCTTTCGGAAGCAGTGAACGCCGCTGCGGCCCCAGACCGCCCGGGCAGACAAGCGCGACCCGAGTCACGCGCTGAGGAAAAGTCGTTGCAAACTCCAAGGCCATCCAGCCGCCCAATGACAGCCCAAGCAGAGAGACCATGTCGAGCCCCAGCTGATCACACACATCACGGAGCCACTTCGCATAATCGCCACTTTTATAGGAAGGGCGCGACTCATCCGAGAATCCAGGCTCGCCAACCAGATCAATAGCAAACACCCGAAAATCCTGCGTGAAACGCGCAACATCCCCCATCCAGGTAAAAGAGTTGGAGACACTGCCGTGCAACAGCAACAGAGCGGGTTTATCGACATCTCCACTCTCAATCACAAAAGTCTTGCCCAGACAGGTAGGCACCGAGTACTGCTTGTTAGCCACTGGCCACTGCTGAAGCAATTCCTGATAGCGATCAAGAATCTCCCTTTTCCCTTCCACGCTTCTGAACACCGACCGGCTCACTCTCTCGCCTCCAACAGACTGTTAACCATCGCCAATAGCGACTGCACACTGGCTATGTCACCGCTCAACATAATCTTGAGCTCCGCCGTTTCCGGCACATAACTGCAATGACTCGATACCCTGCCATCTGCTCTTTCACTTGCCCTTTCACTCTGCTGAGTTGTGCGAACATTATTCAGCGCCGCAGTCAGATAATTACTGAGCTGCTGATAGGCATCCGGGGCAACCGCTGTGATATCGACGATGGCCGTCGTTGTCACACGCTGGCGAGTCTCAACCTGCTTCCACGCCGGCAACAGGATATCGGCACCCGCCTCACCCAGATAACCACGCAACTGGGCCTCGCTCAGACGATAGCGCTTCCCGACCCGGGTCGACTCGATTTCACCTTCACGGATCTTTCTCCGCAGGGTCTTGGGATGCAGCTGCAGAAACTCCGCAGCCTCATCAACGGTATACAGTCGCTGCTCCATAACAATCCCTTTGACACTGGCATGAGCGCCACTAAATGAACTATTAGGGAATATAATGGAATTATAAGATGAAGAAAAGTGCTTATTTTGTCTTTATATGGAATATAACGACACCAACAGCAAGCAAATAGCGCGGCTCTTCTGATAACCACAGACCTGACCCAACGACAATCCAACCCCAGACCAGCCCAGAGCTTTGCACCTCAGCCAAGCCCCCAATCCACACGACAAGTGCCATCAGGCAGGCATGACAAAGCCCAAAGCCTGAGTTACTCTCAATCTCCGCTGCTCGGGATTCAACGCCCCATGCAGCTCAGTAAGCTGGCTCCCCCCGCCGGCATTACTCACCAAGTGCCCAATACGCATAGAGGTACCACATAATGATAAGAAAACTCTCTTTGCTCAGTGTTCTGACTACCGCCTTCAGTTTCACGGCCTTTTCCGCGAATGCGCAGGATTCCGTTGAATGGGTAACACTGGGTAGCGATTTCGCTCACACCCGCTCGACTCCCGCCAGCCAGATTACGCCCGAAAACTTTGCAGATCTGGAAGTCGCCTGGACCTGGGACGGAGCCAGCTTTGAAGCCCAGAGCGGACGCTCAACACCAAGCTATATCAATGGCCGTCTGTACAC
>JASBUV010000197.1 GCA_030147705.1 Gammaproteobacteria bacterium | reverse complement strand
TGGTGCCGCCACCAAGAGTCGAACTCGGGACCTGCTGATTACAAGTCAGCTGCTCTACCACGGCTGAGCTATAGCGGCACTGTGAGGTGATATTTAAAGGCTTCCTCGTCGCCTTCTACTACGACCGCTGACCTTGTCAGCTGCCACTCTCTAGCTACGGCTGAGCTATAGCGGCACTATCAGGAAAGATGCTCAATTATCAGGGCCTCCTGAAAACCCTAATCTGACTGAAAGTAGTCTACTACCCCAGACAGGCGGGGCATAGTACACAAAATGATTTTCCGGTTCAACACCAAAAACACTCCAGATCGACCAAAATTCGGCCATCTGTCCCGCACCCCAAATTGGGCCGGAATACCCTCACAGCCCTCGTAAACCCTACCAACTGCTGGAGGACTATTACATAATCGGGACTGTCCAGAAACTTTGCATCCCGTGAAAGCGCAGAACCCACAAGGAGGCAGTCCACGGAACGTGGCTTCATGAGCAGTCTGACCGAATCATCCGCCTGGAAATCCTTGTCTGCGCACGCCGCAGATTTTCTTCAGCCTGACTTTCATCTCGCAGCACTGATGCGTAGTCAGCCTGCCAGATTCAGCAGCTTTTCTGTCCGGCAGGGGGATTTGTTGCTGGATTACTCCAAGAACTTCGTGGACGACCGCACCCTGCCCCTCTTGCTGGATCTGGCGGAGGAGCGCCAGCTGCCCGCCGCCATTGCCGCCATGTTCCGCGGCGATGAAATCAACAACACGGAACATCGCCCGGCGCTGCACGTGGCCCTGCGCCAACCAGCCGCCAATTCTGCACATCCTGAAGTGGCTGAAACGCTGGAGCGTATGAGGAGCTTCGTGGATGAGGTACGCAGCGGAAAGTGGACCGGCCACACCGGCAAACCTATCAAATCTGTTATCAATATCGGGATAGGCGGCTCCGACCTCGGGCCGGTAATGGTGAGTGATGCGCTGGCCGAATTCGCTGATAACAAACTCGATGTGCGGTTTGTCTCCAATGTCGATCCCGTGCACCTACAGCGCAGCCTGAACAAGCTCGATGCGGAGGCCACCTTGTTTATCGTCGCCTCCAAGTCTTTTACTACGCTGGAAACCCATCAGAACGCCAGCGCTGCGCGGCGCTGGTTTCTAAGCAACTGCAACGATGAAGAGGCCATCGCTCAGCACTTTGTCGCGATTACAACGAATCTCGAAGCTGCAGCAGACTTTGGTATCCCGCAAGAGAACCTGTTCCCGATGTGGGATTGGGTCGGTGGGCGCTATTCACTCTGGTCTGCAATCGGCCTGCCGATAGCGCTCGGTTTGGGTATGGAGCACTTCGAACGCTTGCTGGCGGGCGCTCATGCCATGGACGAACACTTTCGCACCCAGCCCCTCTCCGAGAACATGCCTGTCCTGATGGCTCTGCTCACCGTGTGGTACACCACATTTTTCGATGCGCACAGCACCGCCGTTGTGCCCTACTCGCAAGCACTGGACAAGTTTCCTACTTATTTGCAGCAGCTTTATATGGAGAGCCTCGGCAAGCGCGTCGACCAAGAGGGGCAGCCTGTCAGCACAGGCACGGGTGAAGCCATGTGGGGAACTGCTGGAACCAATGGCCAGCACTCCTATTTCCAGCTCTTCCATCAGGGCACCCAGTTCATTCCTGTTGATTTCATCGCCGTCGCACAATCAGGCGCTGATGATAATCATGAGGCGCACCAGCATTTGCTCGCCAACTGCCTGAGCCAGAGTCTGGCTCTCATGGAAGGCACTCCCGATGAGAGTGACCCGCACAAATACATTCCGGGCAATAGGCCCAGCAATACGCTGGTGTTGCCACAGCTTGATCCTTATCATCTCGGCAGCCTGATTGCCCTGTACGAGCACAAGGTCTATGCACAGAGCGTGCTGTGGGGAATCAATGCTTTCGACCAGTGGGGAGTCGAGCTCGGCAAGAAGCTCTCCAAAACCTTGTTCTCCGCGCTGCAGGCACAAACCGCGCCTGATGATCTGGACTCATCCAGTCGCGGGCTAATCAGTACCATTAAACAGTGGCAGATGAATGCATGACTGACGTATTCAAAGACAAAATAATCGTAGGCAGCGAAGAATGGTGCTCGCTACCGGAGCTTGGTATTCCGGCAGTCAAGGCGAGAGTAGACTCCGGTGCGAAAACTTCATCACTGCATGCCTTTAATATCCGTGCATTCAAACGCGGCGGTGTGTCCTGGGTGAGTTATGAGCTGCATCCAATCCAGCACAATCGCAAAGTGATCGTCCGCTGCGAATCGGAAGTCGTAGACCGCCGCATGGTCAAAAGCTCCAGCGGCGTCGCCGAGAAGCGCTACGTCATCAAGACTCGCCTGGAATTGTTCGGCCATAGCTGGGAGACCGAGATCACACTCGCCAACCGTGACTCGATGGGTTACCGCATGCTGCTGGGGCGGGCTGCCATGTTGGATCGCATCCTGGTCGACCCGTCGGCCAAGCAGCTCTGCGGCTCAATCAGCAGAGAGGAAAGCGAGCGCCTCTACGGACAGACTTCGCACGGCGTGCAAGGTTTGAAGCTCGGCTTGCTGGCAAGCAATCCGCGGCTGTACAGCAACCGCCGCATCATCGAGGCCGCTGAGGAAAGGGGCCACGAGATACACTTCATCGACGTCAAGCAATGCTATATGAAACTGGATGCCGAGAACCCGGAGATCCATTTCGGGCGCGGGCAGACCCTTAACGATCTCGACGCGGTGATCCCACGCATCAAGTCCGACATCAGCCTGTTTGGCTGCGCACTGCTCCGGCAGTTCGAAACTGTCGGCATCTATTCCCTGAATTCTCCAGAAGCAATCGCAAAAACGCGTGACAAATTGCACAGCCTCCAGACACTGCTCGAACACGGCGTCGCTTTACCGGCCAGCGCGGCGGCCAATACACCCATGGATGTTGCTGATCTCACCGATATGGTCGATGGCTTTCCTCTCGTTGTGAAAATTGCCCAGGGTTACAAGGGAGACGGCGTGGTTTTGGCTGAGACTGCCACAGATGCAGAAACCATTATTGATGCTTTCAAGGATGTGAACGTCAATCTGCTGATACAGCAGTTCGTCAAGGAAGCCGGGGGCAGGGATTTACGTGTGCTGGTTGTTGATGGCAAAGCCGTGGCTGGCGTCGAAAGCAACACGTTACGCGACGCCTCAGGCGCCAACTTGCAGCGCGGTAGCTCAACGAGCCCGACCAAACTCAGCAGCCCGGAACGCAGGCTCGCCGTACGCGCAGCCAAAGCGCTAGGGCTCAAGGTTGCCGGCATCGACATGATTCGCACCAACGACGGCCCCAGAGTGCTGGACATTCACGCATCGCCTAATTTACGTTATGTGGAAAATTCCAGCGGCAAGGATCTGGCAGGCCTGTTGATCCACGCCGTTGAGAAAAAGCTCAAATGGAAGCGGCCGCTGATCGTCAAAGACAGTTAACGAAGACTGCGCGAGAAATTACTGCGGTTGGCCAGGTACAGGAGCCCCGGGGTGACCGAACCGATTCAACTGCGCAGTGGCACGCAAGCTGACGAGAACTGGCTTTTCGAGCTGTTCCGCAGCACCATGCAGTCCTATATTGCCGCCGCGTGGGGATGGGAAGAACTTCTCCAGCGCGAGGGCTTTGTCACCTCACTGCCTGCACGTGAATTCCAGATTCTTGAACAGGATGGCCTCGCCATCGGCAGCTACCACCTGACCCACTCTCCCAGTGTGCTGACTCTGAATATGATTCTGGTGGAGCCTGATTGGCAGCGTCAGGGCTACGGAACCCTGATGATGCAGACCGTGCAAGAAAAGGCGCGCGCACAAGGCCTACCCATCCAGCTGCGCGTCTTGCAGAGCAACCCGGCCGTGCAGTTTCATGAGCACTGTGGATTTTCCATCGTCACCCGCGACAATCACAGCCTGGAAATGCGCTGGTCCGCAGACTGATTACCACACTAACTTTCTTGAGACCCTGGCTGCACCAACTCGTAGTGTTCGACAGTCGGGAAAGGGTCGTAGAAGTGATGCAGCAATTCGCGCCAGGTCTGATACTCCGCCGAGCCGCGAAATCCTTCCGTGTGATCCGCCAGAGTCTTCCACTTCACAAGCAGGATATACTGGTTATCCACTTCCATGCATTTCTGAAGCTCGTGCGAGATATATCCGGACTGAGCCGAGATAATCGCTTGCGCCTGTGCAAAAGCGTTTTCGAAATCCGCATTCAGCCCCGGCTTGACGTTCAATACGGCGACTTCAAGAATCAAGAGAGTTCTCCTTGTGACACGCTGTCAGGCCAGCCGTGCACCGTTCGGCACAGGACGCTCGGGCATCGTAAGTACGACCGCATTATCCTCGCGATGAAAGCCCGTGACGAGACACTCGGACATGAACGGTCCGATCTGCTTCTTGGGGAAGTTGATGACGGCAACTACCTGCCTGCCTAACAGATCTTCCTTGCTATAGAGGTCGGTGATCTGCGCACTGGATTTACGCTGCCCAATCTCCTCACCAAAATCCACGACCAGCTTCCACGCCGGACGCCTTGCTTCGGGAAATTCATCAACCGCGATCACAGTACCGACTCTGATCTCGACTTTCTGAAAGTCATCCCAGCTTATTTCTTCCATGAGCCTCTCCAACTTTTCTTGTTCTCTGTTTCATTTTCTCTCAGTAAAGCACTGCCAAACTTGATACCGAGTCCGGACGCCTACTGCAGCCGCAAACCGGCAAATATTACTTTCTTTGATTCAACACGTAAGTATAAGCCGTAGTTTTAACACCCGACTCGGTCAACACATTCGCGACTTCACGCAGATAATCAGCACCTTCAAAGTCGTCCAGTTCCGGCCAAAACGCTGGCAGACCTGTGGAAGTCAGCAGAAAGCCCTGAACGTCCTCGCTATCCGTTCCATCATCAATAATAAGCGCAGGATAACCATTGGTCGCTCCCCAGCCCTCGGGGCACATCCGACCGCGCGTGCTGGCTTTCTCCCATTCCCCCTCAAGCCCGGCAAGAATATGCGCATTACTCCGCCCTGGCGCCAGCGTTCCATAGACAAACAAACGACACTCAACTGCGTCATTCATCGCGACATTCCTTAATAAACTTCAAGCAATCAAACAAACTCACAACCAGAAGCAAAATCACATATGAGCCAATAATTCGCCGGTCTTGCGACGCATCAGCGCCTCATCACCACGCGCCTCTACATTCAGACGAACCACCGGTTCCGTATTCGACATACGCAGATTAAATCGCCAGTCACCAAAGGCCATCGACAGACCATCCGTATGATCGATGCTGTTAGCATCGGTTGCATAGTGCTGCTCGATCTTTTTAAGCAGCGCAGGAGGATCCTCAATCTCGCTATTGATTTCCCCGCTGGCAGGGAAAGCCTCCATACGCTCATCCACCAATTCCGCAAGCGTCTTGCCTTGCTTGCTCATCAGCTCAACAACAAGCAACCAGGGCACCATACCACTGTCGCAGTAAAAGAAATCCCGGAAATAATGATGAGCACTCATCTCCCCACCATAGATGGCATCCTCTTCGCGCATACGCTCCTTGATAAAGGCGTGGCCCGTCTTGCATTGAATCGCAGTGCCACCATGCGCCTTGGCGATCTCGATGGTATTCCAGGTCAGGCGCGGATCATGAACCACTTTCGAGCCAGGCACTTTCTCCAGAAACGCCTGCGCCAACAAACCCACAATGTAATAGCCCTCGATGAAGCGACCATCAGCGTCAAAGAAAAAACAACGATCAAAATCCCCGTCCCAGGCAATACCCAGATCAGCCTTGTGCGCCTTAATCGCTTCGATAGTCGGCGCGCGGTTCTCCTCAAGCAGCGGGTTCGGCACACCATTCGGAAAATTACCATCCGCCTCATGATGCACCTTGATAAACTCAAACGGCAGATGCTTTTCCAGCAAATCAATAATCGGCCCCGCGCCACCATTGCCCGCGTTACACACAATCTTCAAAGGCTTGAGCGCGGCAACATCAAAATAAGTCAGCAAATGCTCAATGTAGGCAGGCTTGGTATCCACCGCAGTTACCGAACCCTTGCGCTGAACAGAAGCAAACGCATTCGCCTCGGCAAGCGCCTTGATATCCGTCAGCCCCGTGTCACCACTGATCGGCTTCGAATTATCCCGCACCAACTTCATGCCGTTATAGTCCTTCGGATTATGACTGGCCGTCACCACAATCCCGCCATCCACACCCAGATGCGACGTCGCGAAATACACCTCTTCCGTGCCACACCGACCAATGCTGATCACATTCGCACCACCATCCGTCAGCCCATCAACCAGCGCCGTACACAAATCCTCGCTGGTCAAACGAATATCAAACCCCACCACCACAGTCTGAGGCGCCAGGTATTCCACATACGCACGACCAATCCGATAAGCAATATCCTCATTCAACTGATCAGGAATCCGACCACGAATATCGTACGCCTTAAAACATGTTATTTCTGAACTCACTAACTACTCCAACTCAAATTGACAATACCACCCAACAAAAGCGGGCCTGGCACATACCTCGCAGGCAGATCTTGGGTGCTTTATTTCGCGACCGTCGCCCGCAAGGATGCGGGCGTCGAGCTCACAGGGATGTGTTTACAGCGAGTCGCGAAAGGAAGTACCCAAGAGCTGCCCTGGCACAAACGTACAACTAAAAAATGCAACACAAGCATTTAAATTCTAATCCAAACAAACC
>JASBUV010000040.1 GCA_030147705.1 Gammaproteobacteria bacterium | reverse complement strand
GGTGATGCCCAGTTATAAATCTCTTCCTCTACGAATAATGCGTTCTGGGACTTTTTGAACAACTTCACTTGCAACTCCATGGTAATGCGCGGTTAAGGGAAAATTCTCAGATCGTGTATTAAACCGTCCTTAAATGGGTCTCACGCGGCAAGAATCGGGCAAAGTGCAGGTGAATTGTGACGAATCATGGCAGGGACATCTGTCCCGACAGGATTATAGGGTAGACTCAGTGGGTTAACCGGTGTAAAGCCGCATGAAAGCTCGCCGACCTATTGAATGATCCAGCTTTGAGCTCTGTCGTTGTGATCGGCCAAGGAGCCGCAACAGCGCAACAATAAGAAACTGAACAAGAAGCAATGTCCATTTTGAGAATTACTATGCCGCTACCCAATGCCTGCCGTCTGGCCCTGCTGTTTACCACCGTGCTGTCTTGTACCTTAGTCAGCGCGCAACAAGCCATCCCACAGATGACCCGTGTTGAAGAAGATGCCGTCGATATCGAACTTGATGGTTTTCTGAATGAATCAATCTGGCAGGAATTGCCCTATATCGACGGTATGCGGGTTATCGATCCCGACACGCTGGCAGAAACCCCGTATGAAACACACGCCCGGTTCTTCTATACCGAACGCGGTATCTACGTCGGCGTGATGAACTACCAGCCGGGTGATTCGCTGGTCGCTCGCATGACTTCACGCGATACACAATTGGACAGGGATGGATTTGTATTGGGTCTCGATCCGTCAGGACAAGGTTTGTACGGATTCTTCCTGCGCATCAATCTCGGCGATTCCATGACCGATGCGACGATCTTGCCCGAGCGTCAAATGAACATGCAGTGGGATGGTTCCTGGAACGGGCGCACCCAGGCATTGGATGACGGTTGGAGTGTCGAGTACTTCATCCCATGGTCCATGATGCCCCTGCCTCAGGCAGGCGAGACGCGCCAGATTGGTATTTATCTGGAACGACAGGTTGGTCATCTTGGCGGTGAAGCCTGGTCATTTCCGGCACTGCCAAGAACCGTAAACCAGTTCCTGTCAGCTTATGAGAAGTATGAGTTGCGTGATATCGAGCCGCGTCGACAACTCACGTTCTATCCATTTGCTTCTGCGGACTTCGATGCAATAAAGAACGATACCGATGCAAAAGTCGGCACGGATATCTACTGGCGCCCCACGACCAATACCTTGCTCTCCGCGACTATCAACCCGGATTTCGGAACAGTGGAATCAGACGACGTGGTGGTCAACCTGACTGCCTTCGAAACGTTCTTTCCTGAAAAGCGAACCTTCTTTCTGGAAGGCCAGGATATATTCAACACTCACCCACGCTCGCGGGGTGGCGGTGGCCCAGGTGGACCTGTAACACTCCTCAACACTCGACGTATAGGCGGTGCGGCCGACTACGATATTCCTGATGACGTCAATGTCATTCCGACCGATGTCAGCCAGCCTACCGACTTGCTCGGAGCGGTCAAATTCACTGGCCAGATTGGCAATTGGCAGTATGGAACGCTGTACGCTTCCGAAGATGATCCGGAACTGCTCGGCACCCTGGACGATGGCACTGAGGTGCTCATACATGCGACTGGCCATGACTATGCAGTGGGACGTCTACTTTACGAAGACACCAGTGGTGGCGGCAGACGCTCCATCGGCTGGATGGGAACACATGTCGATCACCCTTCTGTTGATGCCAATGTCAATGCCATCGATATGCACTATTTTTCTCGGGACAATCGCTGGGTCGTTGATACACAGTTCATGCACAGCGATGTAGATAACGTGACGGGATTCGGATTCCTGGGCGATCTGAGTTATCAGCCCGAACGTGGCGTGCAGCATACAATTCGTGCGACATATATCGACGATGAGTTCGAAATGAACAATCTGGGTTTCCTGACCCGTAACGATCAGGCAAATCTGAGCTACAACTATTTCGTCAATGAGTCGGACATTCCTGGTCTTCGCAATCGCAGCACCGGGATTATTGTGACCAACGAATGGAACACCAATGACCAGCCAGTTCGATTGGGTGCGTTCTTTCAGCGTAACTATCGCTTCCTGAACAACAACAGTTTCGGATTCAATCTGCGCTACTTCCCGTCGCGCTATGATGACAGGCTGGGACGCGGAACTGGCACGTTCAAACTTCCTGTTCGCTATGGTGTCAGCTTTGACTATGAGACTGACCGCGCACGCCCCATTTCCTATAACCTGAATCTGGGTTTTGATCCCGAAGATCTCGGGCCACTAAATCTCAGCGCAGGCGCTGGCGTTTCCTGGCGACCAACAGATCGTTTCTCACTCAACATGAATCTCAACTACGAAGACCGGGAAGCCTTGTTGGTGCATCGCGGCGGTGGCAACTACACGAGCTTCGAGGCTCATCAATGGTCGCCGCGTTTGGAGATGAATTACTTCATCACTGCCAAGCAACAGTTGCGCTTCACAACCCAGTGGACGGCACTGAAAGCATTCGAAGACAGCTTCTACCGGGTCAACACGGTTGAAGACAGCGAGCTAATCCCGGTTGCAAACCCGGATACGACGCCCGATGATTTCGCGATCAGCAGGCTGACTTTCCAGGCACGCTATCGCTGGGAAATCGCGCCGCTTTCCGATCTGTTTGTGGTTTATACGCGAGGCGCCAACCTGCCACGCAACAGCCTGTTTACCTTTCAGGATTTGTTGGAGCAGTCCTGGAATGACCGCATAGTGGATCAGATCGCAATCAAACTCCGCTATCGTCTGGGCTCCTGATTCCTGTCATAGTAGCTTCATACTCGCTTGCTATTGTCGCGAAGGGCGTGCTGCTACTATGAACACAGCCATCTCAAGAGCTGGAGAATCTTATGACCATATCCCGTATTGCCGGAATCCTGTTGGTGACATTGCTGATGACTAGCGAAGCAATTGCACAGAAGATCGTCATCGCCCATCGTGGCGCGAGTGGTTACCTGCCTGAGCATACGTTGCCTGCCAAAGCCATGGCCTATGCAATGGGTGCGCATTATATCGAGCAGGATCTGGTGATGACGGCGGACGATCAACTCATTGTCCTGCACGATATCACCCTCGATCGCACCACAGACGTTGCCCGCAAATTTCCAAACCGGGCCAGAGCGGATGGGCGTTATTACGCGATTGATTTTACTCTGGCCGAGATCCGTCAGCTGGTGGCTACCGAAGGTTTCGAGCTGGAAGACGGCGAGCCGGTACAGGGATTCAAGAATCGCTTTCCGATGAATCGCTCCAGTTTTGCGGTACCAACCTTTCAGGAAGAGATTGAGATGATTCAGGGGCTCAATGTCTCGACTGGGCAGGACATCGGCATCTACCCTGAGATCAAGCAAGCCGCTTTTCATCGCGCTGAAGGCAAGGACATCAGTACGGCAGTGGTCGATGTCCTGAAGCAGTACGGGTATACCAGCAAAGCCGACAAGGTTTTTCTGCAGACTTTCGAATACGACGAGCTGCGAACCATCAAGGAAGAGATATTCCCGGCAGCGGGAGTGGACCTGAACCTGGTGCAGCTGATTGGTTCGGCCGAGAGCTACCCGTGGATGTTCGAGGCTGGCGGCATGAGCAGACTTGCCGAACTCGCTGATGGGATAGGCCCCAGCTACAACCTGATCATCGACAGAAGCTCAACGAAAGGGCAGCTTATCGATACGGGTTTAGTGGAGCAGGCGCACGATGCCGGTCTCGTAGTTCACCCCTATACATTCCGAGCCGATACCGGGATGGTGCCAGGCTATGCGGATGATTTTGAGGACCTCCTCAATATTCACTATTTCGCAGCGGGTGTAGATGGATTGTTTACGGACTTTCCGGACCGCGCCGTGCGCTTTCTCGAAAGCCGCTAATCACGACAAGCCACACGCTTTCCCGTTTCACTCAAGCAACACCCAGGACAGGCCTGCGTAGTCACGCGCGTTGTTTTCATGGGTGAGGTAAAGCTTGTGAGGAATGACGGTATCGAAGATGAGCGCTTCCCATTGATCACCTGGCGACAGCTGTATCTCCCGGGTGGAATGTAAATCCACGCCATCCTCGTTTGTCTGCGCTGACCAGAGAAAGCTGCTGCCATTGTCGCGATACAGCAGTAACGCCAGTCGTCCGGTATCTGCCTGGATGTCGGCAGCTGTGACCAGCCCATTCACCGGCAAACTCTGGCTCGGCTGGACAGTGTAGCCGCCGGGAATTTTTGGAAAGCGATAGAGTGTGCTGCGTTTGTTGCCGCGGTTCTTGCTGAACAACCACAGCTCATCATTCTTGACCGCCAGACCCTCGGCATCGAAATTATGTGAGAGTCGATTCCCGGCTTCATAATCCCCATAGCGAATCCGGATAAGCTCTGCGTCGACGGCATCCGCATCGAGAGCAGACCAGGCGATGCGATAGATAATCAGCTCGGCTCGAGTATTGGCATTGTTCCCGGTATCGGCGACATACAGATAATCCGCATCCTGCGCCATCGACTCCCAGTCAACATTCTCGGCATTGCGTACTGCCACCACGCGCTGCACGGTTCCTGTCAGATCGATCTGGAAAAGTCTTGGAAGATCGCCGCTGTCGTTGTGTGTCCACAATGATCCATTAAACAGTGCCAATCCCGAAGTTTCATCCAGCAAGGCTTCCAACTGCGCAATCTCATTGGTCAGCAGCCGGCTGTATTCCTGTGCTGAGAGCGTGAGAGAAACCAACACGAGAGCAAGCGAGAGCATGCAGCTTCGCAAGAACCTGAACCTGACAGTTAAATGCGACACACAAAACATGGCTGGAGATTCCAGAAAAAGATTCGCTGATGGTCAGACAATCGCTAACCAGAGTAGAAGCAGTGAGCATCTGCCATGTTAGTCGCACTACCCTGTGACTGCCAACTCACGTGGCGATACTCACCAGTCACTCAGTGTAGTCTCTGGAAATGACGAACAGTTTACAGCTCGCGATCGAATTGGAGGAGGTAGTGGAAGGAAATTCGGAAGGGGAATCAGGACTGAATTCAGGAACAAAGCGTGGGCGGAATGAAGAAGCCCTACTCGTGCTCCTAAATCCTGCCTCTAATTCGTACCATAGCTGAGCATGGCAAATTGCGGCGCGATTTCCGGGAAACCCGAATGCCCAGCGTCAGCTTTTGCGTCTGCTGCGCTGCTCTTGTACTGACGCTGTGGATCCCAGCGCACCAACATGTCTTCACCGTAGGGTGTCGCTTGCCAATGCCCCTGCAAGCGACGACCACGTTCACGAATTCGCGCAGCCAGATCCCAACTCGCCAGTTCCGGACAAACGCGATTAAGCACACCCAGAAACTGATCGGTGTCCGCCTTGGTTCGGAGCAGAGTCTGTATTGGGCCGGCGAGCGCTTCGGCCAGCGCCATATCAGGACCGCCCTTGAAGCTGCCACTGAGCGCTGTGCCACCCGCTACCGAGCCCCAGAAGCCACTGTTAATCGGAACTTCCAATTCCACGGCGAGATGCGCCAGATCGTGGCGCAAGAAGCTGCGGCTGTTCAAAACCACGGAATCTGTGCTGCCATCATGACGGCGAACAGTCAGTGCATGTTCTTGATCAGAGATTTTGCTAAACAGGATTTCCATGATTCAACGCTTCATTGTTAAGGTTATAAATATTGCTGCGGTCAGAGTCACTTAGTGTCTCTAATCCACAACGTTTTCAGTCTGTCGCTGTGCCCTGATGGAAGCGGAGCTGAAAATTTGAACCGACTTTGGTCCAGATTGAGCTGCGCAGGGTACGGCGACAGAGCTGCGCATTGTCCCCCAAAACTGATGACAAATATGTTAACAGGAACACATCTTTGGCCAGAACTTGCAGCTCAAAATGACTGGTAGTTATCACAGGTAATTCGCTAGTGGATTGAATTTCCTCGATTATTTCCTGGCGGGAATAGCGGCGCCCGCTGCGCCCAAATTCGGTGAAGTCGGGATGCAGCGTCTGTTCCAGAAACCGGGGGTCGCGCCGTTAGTGTGGCTTGTGCAATGCGCATTCGAGTTCGATCAGCTGTTCTTTGATAGCGTCGAGCGTACTCGTGCTCATCCCGGTCTCTCCAAACCCTAAAACTGCAGACGGAATCCTGCAAAGACTGCTCGTGGGGCGGCGGCACCGAGGTAACGTGGAATACTCATGTTCTCGATTACAGGCACTTCCAATTCTCCAGGCTCTTCACCCAGCAAACCAAACGTCTCATAGTCCTGATCGAAGACGTTGTCTACTCGCGCAAACAAGCTGAGCTGTGGGTTGAACAGATACTGTGCTGACAGATTGATGACGGTATAACCTTCCACGGCTGGCAGCCGTGCGGATTCATCGCCGCGCAGATTCTGCTCACTGTTCGCGATCAGGTTCATACCCAACTGCAGTTTGTCGCCAACCCGGTAGCGAGCCAGCAATTTGAATTGATGAGCCGGGATTCCGGGTATGGCATCACCGCGTTGCACCTGAATCTCGCCTTCTTCATTAGCGAAGCTGTGGTTGGGACTCAGCGCACTGAAATCATCTTCAAAGGTGGCATCGATATAGCTGTAGCTCGCCTGCCAGTCAAAATCGCCTGTCTCTCCCGCGAGGCTGGTCTCCAATCCACGGCGTCTGGTTCTATCGACATTTGCGAACAACCCGGTTTGGCGCCCGGTGGTCTGGAAGAGAATGTCGTTGCGGTTGCTGGCTGAGAACAGGCCGAAGGAATAATCGAGCCCGCTAATTACGCCTCGGCTACCCAACTCGACGCTTGTCGTCACAACTTCCTCCAATGGCGGATCAGCAAGAAAAGCGTTCGGTAGCCTACATTCGAAATCCACATCATCCGGATCATCTCCGCGCTGTTCTGCATAGCGTTTGGCCAGCTCGAAAACACCTTCGTTACAAGCCAGTTCGATGGGAGTAGGCGCACGAGAGGACTGGCTGATGCTGGCATAGACATTGTGGTCTTCATGCACTTGCCAGGTAATTCCGGCAGCGGGGTTTACCCGTTGGAAACGATGGCGGCCATTCAGTTCAGGACGGAGCCCGGAACGGTCTTGCAATATGACGTTGGTACGGTTGGCGCGAGCCGACAGAGTAAGCGCAATGCTATCGCTGACGTCGAGAGTCGAAGTGAGATACAGACTCGTCGACTCGTTTTCCGTATCGATCGAGGTCGCTTCACTATCGACAAAAGCGCCAGTCCCCAGGCCGGTGGTAAGCCTTGTGGTCGGCGAGAGATTGCTCAACTCCATGACGGCATCGAATTCCGAATCACCGTTGAAGTAGGCTGCGCCCCAGACCAGTTGTCCGGGAGCACCGAAAAACTCTCCAGTTAGCGTCCATTGCAAATCCGCGCCAATGCTCTTCTGCTCACGCGTGCTCAGATTATTGATTGCATCGTCAGTCAACAAACCAGTACCGGAAATCCCATCGGCAAAATCTTCGATTTCGAATTGCGTATCAGCGCCAGCCTGCAGGGCAGCATTGTTGAGATAATCTTCCAATGCATCAGCATCGCTGAATTGTCCCCCGCACACATCATCGTCATCGAAACCCAGCTCTTCCAGATCATCTTCTTCGAGCCCTTCGATCAGAAC
>JASBUV010000189.1 GCA_030147705.1 Gammaproteobacteria bacterium | reverse complement strand
TGCAGCCAGGGTGCGTTGTTGATTAGCGAGGCAAAAGTGCCTTCTTCTTCGAAGTCCAGACCACTTTCGTTGGCAGGCAAGTATTCGGCGGGCAAATCTACACCCTGAGCGAGCGCAAGAGGAACAACTGGCACCTGATAGTCGACACTTTCCGTACTCTCATAGCTGTCCATGATTTCACTGGTATCGTAGATCACCGTAAAAGGTTGCGATATGTCGACCTCTGGGTCCATAACCATCGCACCAGCGAAGCGCACTTGCTGCGCTATTTTTCCGGTCTCAGCGCTGCCCACATAGACAAACCGGCTACGAGAAATATCGTAAAAATTTTCTCCTTGCTGAATCGCCAGACGCTCTTGTCGGAACGGTGTCGAGGCATCTCCATCGATGCCAACCAACATCATGTTGCCATTGCTGACCCGGTTGGAGGCTTCGCGATCTGCTCGGGAATAGTCATCACTCCCGACCAACAATTCCCCGAGACCATCATGCCCCATGAATGCGAAATCCAGCTTCAGTACGGTATTGTCCGGATAGTCGATATCCAGTTCGCGCACCAGTCCGCTGGCTTTCATATCATCCCAGGATTGCTCACCCAGTATGGAGAGTGCAATCGCATCCGAATTGACGTCGGCAACAAACTGGGAATCCGCAAGATAGGCTCTTGCGACGCGACGCGCCGCGTTACGCACGCCGCGCGACACTGCCCAACTGGTGATCGTGGCGCGCGAAACACCATCGATGTCGCGTCCAACCCGAAATCCCTCACTCAGGGATTTGTCTTCAAACTGATTGGGGAACCGCTCTGTATTCAGAAAGTCTCCGCGAATGCTTTTATAGGACTCCCGGTAATAAAGAATTTCTATACCAGTGAGAGTGCCGCTCAGATCCATCCCGACGAGAACCTCGATCGGCGCGCTATAACCTACTTCTTCGGGCGGCAAATCCGGCGTCTCGAATAGATAACCGATAAGCGGTGGTTCGACGCTCTCGACACCTTCGCCAGAGGAACCCGAGGAGCTTCCGTAGGCGTGATAAACCGGTGGATCGCCCTGCTTGGCAGAAAAACTCTCAGCGGCAGGAAAGACACGCTTGAGTTGCTCTGTATTCACGAGTCCATTCTCTGCGGCTTGTACAGACATACAATACAAGAACAAACTCAACAGCAGCGCACCGCTACGAATAACAGGCGAGAAACCCGAAAACAAATTTGATGAAGCGTTCTGGTGTACAACACGGTAGCGAGAGATCGCTGGCGGGATACTGCTGAATATCATTACTGCATACACCTGCTTATTGTTATTTGCTCAGGGCATTGTCGTGTAACTGCTCAGTATTTAAGCAGATTCAATCGCTTGTTTCAGCCACTAATTTGTAACCATGTTTGCCACGCAGGCATCAGATCAGGGTCTGCTACTGAAAACCGCAGGCCTGTTTATGCTGCTCCAGCCACAATGCTATGCTGCGAGCAGAGAGAGAACAGACTGCTTCCATAGCGAATGCAGACAGCCAACCGAGCGATGAGGAATGACTATGTGCAACCGACTAGCGAGGCTATTTGCGATACCCATAGGCGTCATACTCCTGACACTAGCGCTCTCGCAACTGACTCTGGCACAGAATAATGAGCGGCCTCGCGCACGCGATGCGGGCCTGGTTGTCGGCATCTTTGATCCAGGTCCGCTCAATGCCATTACTGATGTTCCCGGGGTGCTGGTCGGTCACGAGACCGTGATACGCGGCGACGACATTCGCACCGGGGTCACCGCAATCATCCCGGCCCCAGGCAATCTCTATGAGTCACCAATACCGGCTTCTCTGCAGGTTGGAAATGGCTACGGAAAACTGATCGGCGCGACCCAGATTCGTGAGCTCGGAGAAATAGAGACACCAATACTCCTGACCTGCACCTTGTGTGTTTGGAGCGCAGCGAACGCCCTGAAGGAATGGGTTTATGAAACGATGGACGTAGGAGAAAATACAATAAACCCGGTGGTTGGTGAGACCAACGATGGCCGAGTGAACAATATGTGGGCTGATCCTGTCCAGCGCGCGGAAGTCTATGCGGCGCTGAACAATGCAAACTCTGGCCCGGTTCAGGAAGGCTCGGTTGGTGCCGGGACTGGAACCCAGGCGTTCGGCTGGAAAGGCGGTATCGGCACGGCATCACGACAACTCCCGCAAGCGATCGGCAGCTACACAGTAGGCGTGCTCGTACAAACCAACTATGGCGGCATCATGTCCATCAATGGCGCACCGGTCGGCCGTGAGCTGAACAATTATCCGTATCGCTTCTTGCTCGCGCCAGAGGACGATGGCGACCAGGATGATGGCTCAATCATGATCGTCATCGCTACCGATGCACCACTGACTCCACGCAATCTGGATCGTCTCGGCATGCGCGCCATAATGGGACTCGGGCGCACCGGTTCCTATGCCAGCAATGGCTCGGGCGATTATGTCATCTCATTCTCAACCCACCCTGACGTGCGCAAACCGCGCTTCTACGCTGAGCCTTTACTCACTCCGGAGCTCAGCAACGGCTCCATGTCAGCTCTCTTTGCGGCAGTCGCGGAAGCGACGGAAGAGGCAATCTACAATGCCATCTTCAAAGCCACCTCCATAAGTAGCAGCAGAGGAGAGCTCAATGCAGTACCGCTTGATGAGCTACTCGACATACTACGAGAATACCGGGCTCTGAATTGGAACGACTCTCTCCCACATAGCCGTTAGGTTGCGGGGAATATGCGATTTCAGGTGTGAAGCAGCAGAGATTTGGACAGACGCCCAACCATGCTATGCTGTCGTAGAACTCGAAAACCGGTAGGTATAAAAGGTATACGAAGTTTAAAAACAGATTAAACAACAAATAAAAAGTCACATACGCTACCCAGACCAAAAATTATAAGTGAGTGTAAAAATGTCGACGTTCAAGCTCTCGCAGTCAACCAGTTTCCATATAACCTCTATTCCCCGAACCGGCAGTCTGCTTGCTGCGACACTGCCCATGACACAGCTGAATGGATCGCTGCAACAGGTGGACACAAGGGTATAAATGAAACTCGTGATGAACACATTATCAGCTAGCCGAAGCAACGATAGCGTCGGTCAACCAAATCCGCTTGCGAGAATGGTGACGCTCACTGTTGCTTGCTTGCTCGGCCTATCCCCCATTGCATCTGCCAGCGCCCAGTCGGGCATACAGGACGAGCGTGTAGTTCACTTGTTGCAAGAGCCTCGCCATCGCACTGTGAAACAGGACGGCGGTGTGTTCCTGCTCGATGTGCAGATCAATCCCGGCGATACATCTTTCGCACATACACACAATCAGGCTATTCTGCTCACTTATATTTCCGATGCTGACGGCCCCCGTCACGGGGAAGTACTGGCACGCACAGAATACGCCAGCAAACCACTTACTCATGTGGTGAATAACCCGGGCCCAAACCTGCTACACATCATGGCGATGGTGAATGACAACCCGGCTGTTCCAAGCAATCTCGAGGACTCGCCAACTGGCTTGCTGCAAGAGCCCCAGATTGAAAACCGCTGGTTCCGGTCCTACCGGCTGGAACTACAGCCTGGAGAGTCAACTCGCTTGATCACCCATCAGAACCCTGCTGCCATCATCCTCGGCAGCGGCGATCTTTTGCATGTCACTCGTGAGGATGGCATCACCGATGAACTCGCGAAACCTGGCGCCTGGGCCTGGCGTTCGGCAAGCTCGGGTTACCTGGTAAGAAATGAAGGCAGCTCCCCTTGCGTCGTGGTTATCAACGAGAGCCGCAGACGCAGAAACTGATCTGCCTTCAACACTAATCTTAAGGCACAAAAAAACCCGATCGCTGCAACAGCGATCGGGTTTTTCGTATCTACAGACTACTTAGTGGGCGCCGCCACCAGTATCCTGCGCTGCGGGTAATGCCACCGCAGTCAGGGAACTGCCTGACTGAAGCATGATGTACTGATGTCCATCATGGACCCAGGAGCTCATGCCATAGCCATTGCGCTTCTCCAACTCGAGCGAACCGACAGTATTGCCGTTGGACTTGTCCACAGCCCAGAGCATGGGAGTGCCATCTGAAGCCACATCGGAGTAAACCAGAAGATTCTTGGTAACTACCATGGGCACCAGAGCTCCAGTACCGGTATTGCCGTATACACTCTCAGGAACTCCGGCGCGCTCGAAGGCTGCCTTGTAACGCTGCGGCGTTTCGCCAGTCGGAATCATCCACAAATGTTCACCGGTATTGACGTCGATAGCGGTAATGCGGCTATAAGGCGGCTTGAACAAAGGAATACCCGCTGGGTGAATCGGCGGACGCGCCGTTGCGCCTGGCACACCGTTGGCGTACTGAGCTGTCGTCGATCCGGTCGAGTTCGGGAACAGCAAGTCGGCTTCCTCGCCCGGAATCACACGCAGGGCGAAGCAGGAAGTGTGCGAAGTCACGAACACGACGCCGCTTGTTGGATCAGCTGCTGGCGGACCGTTGATGTTGGCACCACCGGCACCTCCAGGACAGTTCATCGCAGCGTACTTGCCCATCTCGTTCTCGGCGTGAATAGGCGGATTGAAGAGACCACCCATGGTGTAGTTCTCGAGTGCCTCTAGCGCCTGCGCACGCAGTTCCGGTGTGAAATCCACCAGATCATC
>JASBUV010000171.1 GCA_030147705.1 Gammaproteobacteria bacterium | reverse complement strand
GAATTGTTGGCGAATGATGGCACTGTTGGAGGTATCCCGAAACTGATGGGCATGACAGTTTGTTCTTGTGTCTTAGACTTTACTAACTTGCTTGGCCCGAATAAACGAAAATCGATCCGCGTGAAGACTTTTATTGAGCGTGGGTGTTAATTTCAAATTTGCAGTTCCAAAAAGATGCGCGAAGGGGCGTGGAAGCTGGGGTTATCCCGAGGGCTGAGGTCAGTGATGTGTGTTTTGCTTCATTAACAAGTGGTGAATGGCATTGGATACCTGCTTCAAGTCAGTAGGTTTGTGCAACACGGATATATTTTTGATGGCAGACTGATCGACAGACTCGAGATAACCGGTACATATGATTGCGGGTACGCTTTCATCGACTTCCCGGATCGACGCGACCAAACGCACACCATCCATTTCCGGCATGGAAAGATCTGAGAAAATCAGATCTATGCGAGGCCTGTTCTGTTTGTACCAGTTTAGCGCATCCACCGAATTGGAAAATGCCGTCACACTGTAGCCGATAGATTCCAGTGCATGGCTCGTTACATCGAGTACCATTTCATCGTCGTCTACCAGGAGCAGGCGCTCACCATGGCCATTGCTTAATTCGCTATCGTCATACAATTGCTCATCCATATTACCGGCAATCGAAATCGGGAAATAAACGAAGAAACGCGTTCCGGTTTCCTTGCTGGTATGCAAATCGATATACGCCTGATGGGCCTTGACGATCTGGTAGACCAACGCGAGCCCGAGACCCGTGCCCTTGCCTCTCGGTTTGGTTGTATAGAAGGGTTCAAAAATATGCTGCAGTGAATCCTTCTCGATTCCTGGCCCGGTGTCCGCTATTTCGATGACGACATAGTCTCCGGCCGGGATCTTGCTTCGCGGTGTTTGTCGTGCCTTGCTCAGGTGCTGGCTAGATGAACTGATTGCGATAGTTCCAACATCATTCATCGCATGCTGTGCGTTAACACAAAGATTCATTAGAAGTTGATGGATCTGTGATGGGTCGCCATTAATTACCGGGATCTGATCCTGGAGTTTCAGATCGAGAACACAATCTCTTGGCAGAAAGGATCGTAAATGTTCAGCTGTCTCTTCGAGCAGGGAATTGAGGTGCAAGGGCTTGAGTTCAAAGCTGGCAGATTGCCGAGAGAACATCAAAATCTGAGCGATCAGATCTTTGGCTCTGACGCTCGCTGACAAGATATTGCGAATACGAGTTCTGACATGAGACTCATCGTTTGGCTTCATGTCAGCGAGTTCTGCATTGGCCATTATCGACATCAGAATATTATTGAAGTCGTGTGCGATGCCTCCAGACAAACTCCCCAGTGCCTCGAGTTTCTGGGCTTTTTTGAGCTCCGACTCAGCGGCGTTGCGACGACGCATGGTTTCCATCAACAAACCGATCAATGCGAGCTGCAAGACCATAATGATGATGCCGGTGAATACGAGCCCGGAATAATCGCGCCAAAAGTTGGGAGGATCATTGACAATAATACTTCCTGGCGGCAATCGGCTTCTGTCGATAGAAAACGCGTTCAGCTTGCTTCCGTCGAACATATAGTTAGTTTCTGAGAACACCAGAAAGTCTTCTATGGAACCCGACAACATGTCTCTTGCGATATTGGCTGCCGAGGCGGCGTAGAGCGTCGATGCAGTCATATTGCCGCCCAGAGTGCCGCTCTCCAGCAAGGTATCGAACGCTCCAAAAACAGGGAGCGGGACGTTTTCCTCGAGCATGGTGTTTATCGCCATGGTGCGAAGGGGCTGACCCGTATGGTCGCGGTCGTAGGGGTTGAGAAGAATCGCACTGTTTCGAGGTGCGTCGGCGAGATGGTCGAGCAATTCATCCGGGGTGAGACCTGATAACAAGGAGAAGTTGTAGTCGATGTCTGCTTCTGCGACCGCAAACTCGGCTCGTCTTTGATAGGAAAGATCGCCGTCGCTCGAACCGCCAACGATATACAGATGTTCCAGATTCGGGAGCAGTTGTGGAATGAGCTCAACAGTTTTGCGCGTCGCCAATTCCGCTGCGCTCTGCAGAATAACTGTTTCAGGATTGGTCTCCACACTGCTCAGCACATCGATTCCGGGCAGTACATAGAGGAGTGCCGCCTGAGGCGCGAAGGTATCGGACCACCTCTGCACGAAGGAATTTGCCTCGGGTAAAACGGCTATCACCAGATCTATTTGCAGTTGGCTATACTTCAGGCGCAATGACTCCGCCATAACCTGTTTTTGCAGTTCAGGTGTTTCTATCAGCGAAAGAAATTCAGGGATGGCCGGAATGCCGGAATTGGTGGACAACTCGGTAAGCGTGATCTGATTGAAATTCTGCTCCCAGGGCCCGATGTCGGGATTGCCATAGATAAGCAGAACGCGTCGATTCTCCGGAAATTCGGCAGCTTCGCTCAGAGCACAGACAGTGATCAGGAGTACTAATCCGGTTCTTGTCACTCTCTGTAGCAGCTTGTGCATAGGCAAATTCGCCATAGTGAAACGGTCACGCGTGGTGTTCTTACTGCCTGCTCCAAAACATAGTGTATGCCGCAGATAAAGGTCAATGATTGTTTACGACTGCTAGTAGCGGATTGTTGACCAGTATTTGCTTATTGGTTTCGTGGTAGGTCTGGGGAGGCAGCGCTGTGTAAGGTCTCCGGTATCCAGCAGTAGTTCTATGGGAATTCTTGCACGCCGAGGACGTGCCAAACCACTGAAGCTGAGGCCGAACTGCCGCTACTGAAGGTGGCGGTCGCGGTGATGGTGTGTTCACCGCTACCCAGAATGGAGAGAGCTATCCCGGGGCACCGTAACGCTTGCCCTTGTTGATCCAGAGCTGAGCCAATGGCACAACTATCAAATTGTGAGCTGACATCGACGCCATTGGCAGTCAGGGAGATGCTCGCGATTGGGCTGGAGATGCGTGACAGAACCACCAGATCGACAGACTGGTTTTCGAGAAACAGTCCATCGGCCGGACTGATGGCAAGTGGAGCAACCAGTTGATAAAGACTGCCGGACAGGTCAGCGACAAAAAGCTCACCGTTCTGGTCTTGCCCGAACGAGCTGATATCGAAATCGGTGTCGAGTAGCACGGTTTGCTGCCACTGCTGGTCGATCTGCTCTGCTGAGAAAATTTCACCGGTACAGAAATCGCCATAGAGATACTTTCCTTGCAACGCCGGAATGGCATTGCCTCGATACACATAGCCACCGGTGATTGAGCAACGACCATTCGCATGACTGTATTCGAATGCAGGCAGGGTTAGGCTGCCGTCATTGCATCCGGTGGAAGGATTGAAGCAGGAAGTACCCTCCATCAATCGCCAGCCATAGTTTTCTCCAGAGGCGGTGTTTGCCCGGTGAACATGGACTTCTTCAATCAGATCCTGCCCGACGTCGGCAATATACAGATCACCAGTAATGCGATCGAAACTGTAGCGAAAAGGATTGCGCAAGCCGAGCGCCCAGATCTCATCGAGTGTGAAATCCGTGTGGGCAAAAGGGTTGTCGTCAGGGATCGCATAGGGTGAACCGTTGTCCACATCGATTCGCAGCATCTTGCCCAACAGGCTTAGATGATTCTGAGCATAGTTGTCCGGATCGCCACCGCTGCCACCGTCACCGAGCCCGATGTAGAGATAGCCATCAGGCCCAAAGGCCAGATGCCCGCCGTTATGATTGCTAAACGGCTGCGCAACAGTGAGCAGGATTTCTTCGCTACTGGCATTGGCCTGATTCGGATCAGTGCTTACTGTGAAGCGTGAGACTACCGTCGCGAAAGACGAGTTGGTGTAGTTCACAAAGAACTGCCCATTGCTGGCATAGTCTGGGTGAAACGCAATACCCAACAGCCCTCGCTCCTGACAGCAGCTGATCCTGTCGCTGATATCGAGGAAGGGGGTATCCAGCACAGAGCCGTTCCGCCAGATCAAAATCCGCCCCACTTGCTGCCCAATAAACAGACGCCCAGAATTATCCCCCGCATGCTCGATCGCCACAGGGGCTTCGATATTGCTTGCTATTTGTACAGGGGTGGTCACCTGCACTTGAGAATTGGCAGAAAATGACAGCAAAAACAATAAGATAAGTATAATGTTGCGCACGCTCTGAATCCGGGTGGAAGGTTAGTGCCTAGTGTAGAGGAAAAATGCCTACCAGAAATCAGGTGGTAGTCACAGATTAGGAAATTGCTTCCAACGCCTTTATAATCGTGCCCCTAGCTGACACCACCAAGCGCCCGTAGCTCAGCTGGATAGAGTAACTGGCTTCGAACCAGTTGGTCGGGAGTTCGAATCTCTCCGGGCGTGCCAATACAAAAAATGGAGCCTATGGCTCCCTTTTTGGTATTGGCGTGCCTGGCGGCACGATGAGAACTCCTCAGTTCGAAAGGAGCGAAGCTCCGCAGACAGCGCGAAGAGCTGCCCGAAGGGCGAAGTTTTCGGCTCAGCCGAAAACTGAGTCAATCTCTCAAGGCGTGCGGAGCACGAAGTGCTCCTTCAACCAGTC
>JASBUV010000157.1 GCA_030147705.1 Gammaproteobacteria bacterium | reverse complement strand
CCATCAAGGCTGCCAGCAAACGTCGCCTGAATACCGCGCACCGAGAAACTCATGGCATCGCTATTGCCTTCCAATTCAGACAGTCCCAGGCCTTGTGCGCCCATGGCCGGGATAGACAGAGAGCCGCTGACGGAGCCATTGGCCTCGCTGAACTCGAAAACCAGCTCAGTATTATTGACCGTACCGGACCAGGTACCTATCAGTTGTTGCGAAGCCGCGGCATCCAGATTGGCAGAAGCATTGTAAGGCCCGCGCACAAAAGTCACCGCCGTATCGGTTCCCATCTGGCTCCAGGTACCTACGATCTGATCATCACCCAGTTCGCCGTTGAAATTCATGCCCGCAGCCGTAACGGCGAAAGTGAGCGTGTTCTGCTCGAGAGCGAGGCTGGAAATGGGAATGTCGCTGGCGCCCTGATCCGGACTATCCAGATAGGCAAAGAAGGTGTCGCCTTGCTGCTCGATGCGAATTTGCACATTCAAGCCCTGTACTTCTGCATGCCAGGGTCCTTGCAGTCGCGCGAAGGTGAGTGCAGGAATATTCAATCCTTGTTGCGTGTATTCACCTCGATTCAGGGTGATAGGAATATTCCTGCCCGCCTGGGTGAAATTGCCGGTCATTTGTTCGCCCGCAATATTGGTAACAATTTCGAGGCGCATGCGATTGATCTCTACCGTCAGCTCATCGTCTTCGACTGCGAAGGAATCCACCGGGATATTCTGTGCGCCCTGATCCGGAGAAGAGAGTGATGCAGTGTAAACACCCGGCTCGTCCTCCTTGAAATCCAATACCACTGTCAGCTCCATTTCGGCATTGGGCATGGGTTTGATACTTCCTATCCATTGCCCAGCAACCAGAGCAAACGTTTCAGCAGTCATCACAGCTTCTTCATAAGGTGCCAGGTTTAACGTGAAGTCCTGTCCTTGTTGTGTCCAGGTGCCAGCGATTGTGCCGCCATTGAGAGTCCCCGAGTACTGACCACTGACTGCGGCAATCGTCATGGTTAAGGCATTGTCGGCAAAGGTCACGGAGTCCACAGCCATATTGGTGATGCTCGGCTGATCAGGAGCATCCATAATGGCGCTGTATCCACCGGCCCCATCAGCGGTGAGTGTGAACTCCACGTCAATCTCGGTAGTCCCCACAACGAGCACGCCTTCCCAGACCCCGCTGATATCTTCCTGTGCGAGAAGGCTACTGCTCAAAAGCAGCAGACTTGCTGCAATAAAGTGAATGAGTCTGTGCATGATGTTGCTCCTTAATTGTGTGCCTCGCCCCCGAGACATCTTGTTCCTGACAGGACTGCTTCTGTTGCACCTCGTTACGCCAGTGCCGCCGTATTACTCATAGCGCAGTGCGACCACCGGGTTCTGGCGTACAGTGCGATAGGACTGCAAGGCGACCGTAACCACAGCGACAATAACAGCGAGCACTGTCGCGATCACAAAGACACCCGGATTGATCGCGTCGCGATAGGCAAAAGTATTGAGCCACTCGTTGATGATGATGAACGAGGCGATCGAGGCCACCACCGCGCCGATCAACACGAGGATCACGATGCTCCGCGCCAACAACAGAATGATTTGCGAGGTAGACGCACCGAGTACCTTGCGCACCCCGATCTCTTTGGTGCGCCGCTGGGTGGTAAACGAAGCAAGGCCGAACAAACCGAGACAACTCACAAACACGCAGATTCCCGCGAACAGACCAACCAGACGCAGCACGATTTGTTCTGCTGTGTAGAGCTGATCGAGATCTTCATCAAGAAAGGTGTACTCAAAAGGATGATTGGGATCGAAACGCTGCATGATGTCGCGGATAAAGCCCAGCGTTTGCCCAAGGTTCTGGCCACTGACGTTGATGATCAGATTGTTGGTCGCTAACGCTCTGTTCTCTGCGGTGGCGTCACTGAAATCCTGAGGCATGGCCACTACCGCCAATGGCCCAACATCGGTGTAGAGGGAAGCGTAATGAAAGTCCTCAACCACGCCGATTACCCGACCATCGAGACCCGGGCCACCAGCTGACTCGATCCGTTTCCCGATAGCTTGCTGCCACCCCATCTGCTCAACGAAAGTCTCATTAACGACCATGGATACACCGACATCGGTCAGAAATTTCTGGGAGAAATCCCGGCCTTCCACCACCTGGATACCCATCGTCGACATGAAGTCCTCGCCAACATTCATCATGTTCAGCGATTGCAATTCCATGGTGCCGAGCTCGGACTCCACGTTCACCGCACCGAGCCCAACCTGACCGCCCGGAATATTCTGCGCTGTCGTCGTCGCAATGATATTGGGATTGGTGGCGAGCTCATTGCGCAGCGCGGGTAAGGTTTCGATCAGATCAGCACCACGTAGCGGCACGACCATTTTGTTTCCCTTGTCGAAACCGAGGCCCAGATTGGAGACATAGCGCATCTGGTTTGCCATCAGCAACGTGCTGGCGATGATGCCGATGGAGATGGTGAACTGCGCAAACACCAATACCTGACGCAGCCGTCCACTGCCGGTTGCCTGTGACTCACCTGATAAGGCAACGACTGGCGCGACCGACGATAGATAGAACGCCGGATAGAGTCCACTGAGTATGCCGACCAGCAGGCTTAGGCCAATGAGAGGGACAAGAATCGTGGAAGACAGGAGTTCGATCGTATAGATCTCGTTGCCGAGCAGGTCACCCAACAACTCGTTGCTAAACAGGAAGTAGGTCGTCGCAAGCGCAATCAACATGGCCACAAAAACGAAGAACAGAGACTCACCGAGAAATTGCACGATGAGCTGACTGCGTTCTGCCCCCAACACCTTGCGCATACCCACTTCGCGCGCGCGTTGCATGGACCGCGCAGTGGCGAGATTGACATAGTTGATACAGGCAATCACCAGAATGAACAGCGCTACGCCAGCAAAGCTGTAGATATAAAAGATATTCCCTGCGGGCTCGTCGAATTCGAGATTGGAAGTAAGATGGACATCTGCCAGATTCTGCGCCCAGAAGCGTGCAGTGAAATCGGTCAGACCAAACCCTCTTGCCATGGCCTGCACCCGGTCTTCGGCAAAGCGGCTGAGTATGGGTTCGAAATCTTCTTCAGCGAAGCCCTCACGCACCTTTACGTAAGTATAGTTACCGATATTGCCGAGCATGCGCATGAGCTGCGCTTCGTTATCGGGCAGATCGCCGACGCGATTGATGGAGATCAACACGTCATATTTCATGTGCGTGGTCTCAGGCAGGTCAGCAAATACCAATGTGACCTGATAGTCGGCTGTGTCCGTGGAGACCACTTCGCCAATCGGGTTGGCGTCACCGAAATAGGTGCGGGCAAATGTCTCGCTCACCGCCACAGACAAGCCGTCGCTCAACGCGCCTTCCGGGTTTCCGTAGAGAATGTCGTGGCTGAAAAAATCGAAGGTGTTGACGCTCGCAAGATACACATCATCCCAATAGTAGGTATCGAGATCGTGACGAAACACCGTGCCCGATTGATTGCCCCCCGGGCGCTGAAAACGTATGTAGTCTTCGATGACATCGGGATTGTCCATACGCAGCAGTTCACCGAGTGAGGCAGAACTCATGGCGGCTTCGTTGGACACGCCGTTGAAAGTGTAATCGTTGACAATGCGATAGATGCGCTCGTGATCTTCGTAATGACGGTCGTAGCTCAACTCGCTCAGAATATAGAGGCTGAGGATCAGGCAACAGCCAAGGCCGAGTGTGAGGCCAAAAATATTGATGAGTGCGTACAGTTTATGGCGGTACAGATTGCGCAGGGTGATCTTGAGGTAATTCTTAAACATCCGCTCTCCTCGGATGGGTTCCTTGTCAACTCTGAATCCGGCAGGCAACCGACACTCAGAGCACTCACGGCACGGCAGAGGGCCGTCCTGTATGCTCTTCCTGGCATATTGAAAGGGATGATCGTGCGAGCAGCTTTTTGTTGCGTTAACTACTGCTTACAACGTTGCTCTGTTATCACTCGCTGGTCGTCCAAAAACTTGACGAGCGCAGCGCGACGAATACAACACGCAAATCGAACGAACGTTCAGGGTGTTCTGTCAGTCTCAAACGTCTGTTAGTGCATTACTATTGCGATGCCTTTTCAATAGCTTTGCAACGCTTTTGCAACACTTATCCAACACCGATGCGACCTTCCCACAGGCCTTCTCATGTAACAGACGCTTGAGCGCAGAAAAAGTTTCACTAATTTCGTGATTAATTGAAAGGATTTTTTTGGAATATCCGAAATATTTTCACCTACGTTCCAAAATCGCGGCATCTACAAGGGTTTTGAAGTTTTCGCGGAAGCCGCCACCACTGGAAGGTGACACTTGTGCCATGATCACCATGATCATATTTTCTTTGGGGTCGATGAAATAGCGCGTGGCCGCGGAACCATCCCACCAGATCGTGCCCTCAGAGACCGGATAGCTGTAGGTTGCAGGGTCGAGGACGACATTGAATCCGCCGAGCGTCCAGCCCGAGCCACGCCAATAGCCGCTGTCTCCGAGCGGCATGGCGATTTCCGGCACAGCATTGTGGTACATCAACTCTGCTGTTTCCTCGCTCATCACCCGGTTGCCGAACAATTCGCCCTTATTGAGCACCATCTGCGAGAAATGCATGAAATCCATAGTGGAAGACAGCAGGCCCACACCACCTTCTATTAATCTGGGGCGCATGGTCCAGGGAGTCGTCTCGATCTGGTAAGGCAACAAGCGGCCATTGGTCGGACGGTAGAGCTGGGCCAGGCGATCCGCATCGGCTCCTTCTGCCCAGAACATCGTGCTCTCCATGGCCAGTGGCGCAAACAATTCCTGCTCGAGATACTCTTCGAAAGGCATGCCAGACCAGACCTCAACCAGCTTGCCGAGGATAGTGGCGTGGATTCCGTAGCGGAACTGGGTGCCCGGATCCTCGAACAGAGGCACGCGCGCGGCATTGGAAACCATTTGATCCAGGGTGATATTACGATCACGAACGTTGTTCTCGCGATACAGGCGTGAAGACCGGCTGCCCAATCCGGAGGTATGAGTAAGCAATTGCGCCACGGTGATATCGCCGTTGCGTTCGCGAACTGCCCAACCCCCATTACTACCATCGTCGTTGGGATCTACCAGAACCTGTTGCTGTTCGAACTCGGGCAGGTACATCTTGATCGGGTCATCCAGCTGGAATTTACCCTGCTCGTACAATTGCAGTACCGCCACACTGGTAATCTCGCGAGTCATCGAATAGATGCGGAACAGCGCATTCTCTTGCATCGGCTTCACTTGCTCGATGTCCATCATGCCCAGCGCTTCGAAGTAGACGATTTTGCCATCACGGGCAACAGCGGCGACCACCCCTGGAATATCGCCATCATCAATATGTTGCTGCAACCGCTCCGTTACCTGTTCGAGTGCTGCACCGCTCATTCCCACACTCGAAGGCACGGCGAAATCGAACGTCTGGCCAGTGGCCGTTGTAGTCAACAACAGGCCGCAGAAAACGCCTGCCAATAGTGAGCGAACAGGGCCTTGCGCTGACGAGACGAACTGCTTGGCTAAGGATGACATCAATTATTCCTCTTTATAATAAACAACTACTGTTCTCAGCACTGTCGTTGCACTGCTGATATCAGCGGTAATGCGTCAACACGTGATTAATTACCTGCCAGGGTGTCTTCTACCCAGCGATCAACATGCGCATGCAACATTGGCATCGGCAGTCCGCCTGCGCCGAGTACGGTGTCGTGAAAACCACGGATATCGAACTGATCGCCCATGCGCTGCTCTGCGCGAGCGCGAGCTTCCTGAATATTCATCATGCCGATCTTGTAGGCTGTTGCCTGTCCGGGAGTCGCGAAGTAACGCTGTACCTCAGAACGAACCGCAGATTCGGGAATGGGCGAATTTTCCAGAAAGTAGTCAACCGCCTGCTGTTCTGTCCACTGCATGGCATGAATGCCCGTGTCGACCACCAGTCGAATCGCGCGCCACATCTCTCCAGCCAGACGCCCGAAATCGGAGTAAGGGTCCTGGAAACCACCCATCTCCTTGGCGAGCCATTCAGAATACAGGCCCCAGCCCTCCACATAGGCAGTAGTCCAGTACTGTGTGCGGAAACGGGGAATATCCGTCAACTCCTGCTGAATGGATATCTGCATATGATGGCCGGGATTGCCTTCGTGATAGGCGATATCTTCGATCTGCCACTTGGCCAGTGAAGACATATCCGACATGTGTGAGTAAAACACACCGGGGCGGGAGCCATCGGGTGAGCCCGGGAAATAATGTTGTGCAGCGCCGTCCTGTTCACGGAACGGTTCGACGCGACGAACTACCAACGGCGCTTTGGGCAATCGTCCAAAAAACTCCGGTAGTCTTTCGTTGATGGCATCCAGATACTCGTTATTGATATCAAGATAGGCTTGCCGGTCTTCGTCGGTGTTCTGGTAATAAAACTGCTCGTCTTCGCGAACAAAGACGAAGAATTCCTGCAGCGTTCCTGCAAATCCGGTTTGCTCTTTCACCGCTTCCATCTCAGCCAGCAGGCGAGCGACTTCTTGCAGGCCTGTGTTGTGAATTTCTTCGGCTGTCAGTTCGAGCGTTGTCATCTGCGCCAGGCGATAGTTGTAATAGTCCTCGCCATTCGGCAATGCCCAGACACCCTGCGATTGTTCTGTCGCAAATTGCCGATCGGTCTCCAGCCAGCTCTTGATTGATTCATAGGAAGCAAGCACTTCACCCGCCAACACCTCCCGTGCCTCGTTGAGGTAGTCCTGCGCCTCTGCATCGGATATGGTGCCAGCTGCTACCAGAGCTTCGGTTTTCGTCTGAAAATCGGTCCAGAGTGGAGAGTTGGGAGTCTGGTCATCGGTATTAAATGGGACACCTGACGTAACCCTTTCGATCTCAGCCAAAGCAAACTCATACCCGAATGCCGGTTGGCGGATACCTTGATCTGATGCCGATTGCGCGATATCCAACAGTTCGGTGAATATACGATCAACCTCACGCAGACGCGCGATATAGTCCGCAAGGTCCTGTTCAGTCTCTACCGCGTGATAAGTGATCATAAAAGTTGGCAGCTGCGCATGCGGGCCGCCGCGACCAAAGATATAGCCATGATTTCTCCACGGCACACTGGCCTGCGCTTGCTCCAGCGTAAACGCCCACATGTCATAGGAAATTTTCCCATCCGCCGTGAGATTGTCGTAATCGAACTGGGCTCGCATCTCTGCCACGCTGGCTTCCAGCCAGGCCAGCTCTTCGTCGGCGGCCTCGATGGAAAATCGATCCAGTTGATCGTAGTCCACTTTTTCCCCGAGCTGGGTACGAGTCATGGGGCTAAAGTCGAGTTGAATCTCATATTGTTCATCGAGCCAAGCGGTCAGGCGGGCGGTCTCCGCTTCCGGGCTATCGACGTCGGTGCTTGAGCTTGCCTCGGCCGCTGGCTGCGGTGTCGCCACTGCGGATGATTGGCTGCTGGAGCCTGAATCGCAGGCTGCCAGGACGAATAGACTGAGTAATAGCGATGCACGCGGAAAGAGATGCATGAGCTGCATGAGATTGTTCCCCAAGATTGACAGAAAGAAATGCCACAGACGCTACCGCTTTTAGCCAGCGGAGTCCAGATGGAGCGCGTGCCACTGACAGCGTATCTGCATGATAGCGAAGTGGTTCAGCGTTCTGCCGACTGCGGGGTTGCCGGCCGGACTTGAACTGCCCTAACCCAGAATCTCCGCCCACGGATAGCCAGCGTCGCCGAGTGCAATAAAGTGCGGGTTGAGCAAATCCGCTTTCTGATTGTAGTGCAGTGGCTGGAACCGGGTATCAACGACTTCCCCGCCTGCAGCTGCAAGCACGGCATGGGCGGCAGCAGTATCCCATTCGCATGTGGGCGCGAGCCGGGGATAGATATCAGCCTTGCCCTCGGCCAACAGGCAGATTTTCAGGGAACTGCCCATGCTCACAACCTCGATCTCGCCAAAATGGGCTTCCAGCTTCGTGATGCAGGCATCGAGTAGTTCGCCGCGATGGCGACGGCTGGCCACAACGCGGAGTTTTTGCCTGTCTGACCCATCTTTGAGCGGCACCACATTAATCGGTTCGGCGCGATTGTCCGGGTGCAGTTTCCACGCGCCAGCGCCGCGTTTGCCCACATAGCTCATACCACTCACGGGGACATGGACTACACCAGACTGCGCGACACCGTTCTCGATCAGGGCAATGTTGACTGTGAACTCGCCATTGCGATTGACGAATTCTTTCGTGCCATCCAGTGGATCCACCAGCCAATAGCGACGCCAGGACAAACGCTCTTCAAGGGGAATCGCATCCGACTCTTCCGACAGTATCGGCATATCCGGAAAGCGCTCGGTAAGACGAGCAACAATCAGCTGATGGGCACGACGATCCGCATCTGTGAGAGGAGAGCTGTCATCCTTGAGCGTGACATCGGGTTGGGTACTGCTGTTGTAGACATCAAGAATCTCGGCTCCAGCCGCGACTGCGATATCGTTTAATTCCAACAACTCTTTTTCACTGCTCATGCGACTTCTCTTCTTCGTCTCTCACCAAGGTCCGAATGATTTCAATTCCTGCCCAGCTTCAGTAAGCTTAAGCACTGGATTGTTATTATTGAGTCGCGCAGTGTGCCCGAGCGAGTTCGAGAATCCAAGTCTGCAATTTCACATCTGCTTTTGAGAGTAAGTGCTTACCATGATCCCCTGGAATGATATCGACACCATCATGTTCGATATGGACGGCACCCTGCTCGATCTGCATTTCGACAATTATTTCTGGCTCACCTTTGTTCCGCAAATCTACAGCCAGACACATGGCATAGACGAACAGGCGGCTTATGATCTGGTGATGGCGAAAAATCTGGCAGTGCGTGGGTCACTCGAATGGTACTGCCTCGATTACTGGGAACAAGAGCTTAAACTCGACATCAAGCAACTGAAGGCCCGGATCAAACACAAGATCAGCATTCGCCCAAACGTCGAAGCACTCTTGCGGGAACTTCAGTCCCAGGACAAACGCCTGCTGCTGATTACCAATGCCCACCCCGCCAGCCTTGCGATCAAGATGGAGCAGTCCGGTATCAGCGACTATTTCCACGAGCGCATCAGCTCCCATAGCCTGAAACTGGCCAAGGAGCACCATGGCTTTTGGGAAACACTCAAGGCACTCGAACCCTATGACCCTGAGCGCACGATTCTTTTTGATGATTCCCTGCCTGTGCTGCGCCAGGCGCAGCGTGAAGGAATCCGGCATCTGTTCGGTATCCACCAACCCGACAGCAAACGCCCTGCGCTTGCGACTGACGAGTTTCCGCAAATACGGGATTTCATCGAAGTCTTGCCATCCGTAATCGGCAAAGCCGATGTGGTAATTAAAGAAGGATGATCCCGGTCTTGGGGCTAAGGCTTAACTCATGAGCAAAGAAACCGACAACACACTCAACCGGGTGCGCATTGACAAATGGCTGTGGGCTGCGCGTTTTTACAAGACGCGCGCAGTTGCCAAGCAGGCTATTGAGGGCGGCAAAGTGCAGTGCGAGGGCACGCGCGTAAAACCGAGCAAAGAGGTTGAGGTTGGCATGGAGATTCGCCTACGACAGGGCTTCGATGAAAAGACCGTAGTGATCACTGCCCTGTCAGACCAGCGGCGTGGTGCTCCGGAGGCGCAGAAGCTCTATCAGGAAACAGAAGACAGCGTTGCGCAGCGTGAAAAAGAGGCGTTGGCGCGCAAATCCCAACCCAAGCATTGGCCGACGCCGGGTCGGCCCACCAAAAAACAACGCCGTCAGATTCACAAGTTCAAGCAAGGCGAATAGAGAGCAGCAAAGGGGCGAAGCGCCGGAATTTCACTGCCAATCGACAGGGATTTCTGTTCGCAAGGGGCAAGTGAATTTGTAATAATGCGAGCCCTTGCAAATGTCCTGTTTCCAAGCCGGATACCCTTACAAAACCCGGTGATATAAACAGCTTGCGCGCTTTCCTTTAGACACCGGCTGATAAATACAAGTCGTACATCAGGAGTGACTTTGACCAAGCAATTCAGTGATTCCCTGCAGCGTTACGGCATACCGGAATTTCAAAAGGAATGGGGTGCTATCCACCGTGGCATCGAGAAGGAAAGTCTGAGGGTGACCCCCGAAGGCCATATTTCCAATTTGCCCCACCCCGAGTCACTGGGTTCGGCGCTGACCAACCCGATTATCACCACGGATTTCTCTGAAGCGTTGCTGGAGTTCATCACTCCAGTACACACCGATATCGATAGCTGCCTCGATGAATTGGAGGCCATTCATCGCTTTACCATGCAACACCTCGACAGTGACGAGATGCTGTGGGTAGCCAGCATGCCTTGCCCGATCGACAGCGGCGGGTCGATTCCGATCGCCCAGTATGGCTCATCCAATATTGGGCGCATGAAGACGCTCTATCGGAAAGGCCTGACACTACGCTACGGCAGCCTCATGCAGGTTATCGCAGGCCTGCACTACAATTTTTCCATGCCAGACTCTTTCTGGCCTGCCTATCAGTCGATCAAGGGTGATACCGGCCCTCTGCAAGAATTCCGCACCAACAGCTACTTGCACCTGATCCGCAATTTCCATCGCAATTCCTGGTTATTGCTGTATCTGTTCGGTGCCTCGCCCGCTGCCTGCAAGTGTTTTGCACAGGGCCGCGAACACAATTTGCTGGAATACGATGAGTGCAGCCTCTATTTGCCCGATGCAACATGTTTGCGAATGGGCAATCTCGGATATCGCAGCGACGCGCAGAATTCGCTGTTTGTCTGTTACAACGAACTCGATTCCTATATTCAGTGTTTGCACGACGCCATGCACAAACCCTATCCGCCCTACGAAAAGCTCGGTCAGAAAGGCGAAGATGGTTTTCAACAGATCAATACGAATCTGTTGCAGCTGGAGAACGAGTTCTACAGCACGATCCGGCCGAAACCTAACCTGAGTAAAGGCCAGCGCCCTCTGGATGCACTGCGCTCAACGGGCATCGAATACATTGAAGTGAGAACGCTGGACCTGAATCCCTATCTGCCACTCGGCATCGATGCGGAGCAGATTCGTTTTCTCGATACGTTCCTGCTCCATTGTCTGTTGGCTGAGAGCCCGGTATGCGATCGCCAGGAGTTCTTCGAGGTGAGCAGCAATATTGCCAAGGTCGTAGAGCGCGGCAGAGCCGCTGATGTGCAACTCAAACGCGGTGGCGAGACTGTGGCGATGCGAGATTGGGCCGAGGGTTTGCTGGCGGATCTGCAGCACAGCGCGGCCATTCTCGATTCACTGGAAGGGAACGGCAAACATCAGGACGCGCTGGGTGCACAGGTCGCGAAACTGAAAGACCCGGCACTCACACCATCAGGCCGATTGCTGGCAGACATGGATGCGAATCAGCAATCCTTCTTCGCACTGGCAATGGAATTGTCGAGACAGCATCGCCAGTCACTGACAGACCGCTCTCAGGGCAGGCTGGATGCAGCCACTGAAGCACGCTTTAGCGCAGCAAGCGCTGAATCACTCAAAAAGCAAAAAGATATTGAAGCGGCTGACACTGTGAGCTTCGAAGAATTCTTGCGCAACTGGAACAAGGCCTGAGTCGCCTCAGGCCTTGCTGCTTCACTGCCCGCCGCGGCGCCATCGAAAAAACTTCTCCATCAGCGGAAAATATTTCTCCGGTAAGCGCGCACTTCGCCAGGCGTTCGCGCTGAACTTGTTGGCTTCAGATAGAGTCGGGTAGATGTGGGTTACTGCGCTGATTTTTTTCAGGCCCATGTTGTGGGTCATGGCAAAAACAAACTCGCCAATAAGCTCCCCAGCGTGATACCCCACTATCGTCACTCCGAGAATCTTGTCTTTCCCTGGAACAGTAAGCACTTTCACAAAGCCATGCGCCTCTCCATCGGCCAGAGAACGGTCGTGATGATTCAGGTCGTATCGCGTAACTTCGAAATCAATGCCTTGTTCAAGTGCTTCCGTTTCGCTTAAGCCAACACGGGCAACTTCCGGATCAGTAAACGTCGCCCAGGGCACGACTCTGTAATTGGCTTTCAGTCGCCACAAGCCACCCAGCAAGGCATTCGCCGCGGCGAAAAACGCCTGAAAGGAAGCCATGTGTGTAAATTGATACGGGCCTGCGACATCGCCACAGGCATAGATATTAGGCACCGAAGTTTGCATCGCTGCGTTGATCGCTATCGTGCCATTGTCATTGAGCTGCACTGGCAACGCGTCCAGGCCAATGTCATCCGTATTCGCCTTGCGCCCGATTGCCAGCAATACTTCGTCGAATGCCACCTCTACAGTCTCATCGCTGCCGCTCTCAGAGCGACGCGTCGCAACCATCGTCTTCTCGCCATTCGTGATGCCAAAGCGCTCGAGTTTATGTCCCGTCAGGACAGTAATTCCGTCACGCTGGAACTTCTGCATTACCTGCTCGGACACTTCCGGATCCTCGCGCGGCATGATGCGCTCCGCCATGTCGACCTGCGTTACTTCGGAACCCAGATTATGGAACGCCTGTGCCAGTTCGCAACCAATTGGTCCGCCGCCGATCACAAGCAGGCGACGCGGCAGCTCTTCCAGCTCCCAAACTGTGTCTGACGTGAGATAGCCCACTTCATCGAGCCCGGCTATCGGCGGCACCAGTGGTCGCGCCCCGGTAGCTATCACGATCGAACGAGTGGTGATTGTCCGCTCGCCGATTTTAACCTCGTAAGGCGATACTATCTTCGCTTCGCCTTGCACACAGTCCACACCAAGTGAGGTAAATCGCTCCACCGAATCGTGCGGCTCGATTGTCTTGATTACCCCTTGCACTCGCGCCATCACCGCTTTGAAATCGATTTCACCGCTCACGTTCTGCAGACCGAATTCTTCCGCTCTGCGCAGATAGGACATAATGCGTCCGCTGCGAATCAGGGTCTTGCTCGGCACACAACCCGTATTGAGGCAGTCGCCACCCATCTTGTGCTTCTCAACAAGTGTTACACGCGCCTTGGCACCGGCAATAATCAGGGCCGTAACCAGTCCTGCAGATCCGGCTCCGATGACCACCGCATTGGTATCGAAGGTTTTGGGTTTTTTGAATTGCCGCAGCGCTTTGTTGGCTTGCAGACTATTGACGATAAATTTCGCGGCCAGCGGAAACAGCCCCAGTAGTGAAAACGAGATCAACACCGGCGCGCTAACCAATCCCGACAGCGAGCTGATTTGCGCAAGCTCGGAGCCAGCGTTCACATACACGGCAGTGCCGAGCAACATGCCGATCTGGGACACCCAGTAAAATGACCAGGCGCGAATCGGGGTCAGCCCCATTAGCAGGTTGATGATATAGAACGGAAACAGCGGCACCATGCGCAAGCTGAATAGATAGAACACGCCGTCTTTCTCGATGCCGCGATTGATCGGTGCGAGATATTTACCGAAACGTTGCTGCACCCAGTCACGCAACAACAGGCGTGACACAAGAAAGGCCAGTGTCGCGCCGATGCTGCTGGCAAAGGAGACGAGGAGAGTCCCCCACAGCACACCGAAAATCGCACCGCCGAGCAGGGTGATTATCAGCGCTACCGGAATCGATAACGCGGCTACCGCAACATAGACAACAAAATAGATCGCTGCACTGAGTGCAAAATTCTCGTCCCGGAATGCTTCCAGATCACCGAGTCGAGCCTGCACCGATTCAAGGGTGAGATATTGACCGAGGTCGAACAGGAAATAACTGCCGACGATTGCGGCGATGACAAGGACTATCAGGATCCGTTTACTGCTCAAATTTCTCTCCGTATGCGTGCTACTGCCAGTAGGTGGTTTGCAAACTAAACGCTCGCGCTGTGCATCTGGATTGTATTGTGCCCAGGGCCCAGGAATCGCGCAGAAATAGGCAGTTTCGGCGCTATGTGCTATAAACCTTTTGCTGTTCGCACCAGCGGCATGACTGGCACGGCGACTATAACCCTACACCTGTTAAAATACACCCGTGATGGCCCGTGATTGAGGCTGTAGACGGATGTGCAATGCCTGCACCTGGTCGCCCACAGCCATTACTCCAATTGAGCAAGCATTCAACAAGCTGATAACAGACAGAGAGTTTCCGTGAGTAAATCCATCATCAATCGACCCTTTCCCGCCAACCGGATGCGCCGTATGCGCCGCGACGATTTCAGTCGCCGCCTGATGCGCGAAACGCGATTGACGACAGATGACCTGATCTTTCCGGTTTTTATTGTTGAAGGCTCCAATCAGACCCAAGCCATTCCTTCTATGCCGGGCATGAATCGCCTGAGCATCGACAATCTGCTCAGGGAAGCCGAAGAATTGGTGAAGCTTGGCATTCCGGCCATTGCCCTCTTTCCCGCACCTGACGCGGACGCCAAAAGTCTCGATGGTGCTGAAGCATTCAACCCTGAAGGCCTGGTGCAGCGCGCTGTTCGCGCTTTGAAAGAGCGCTTTCCTGAGCTTGGTGTGATTACCGATGTGGCGCTGGACCCGTATACCACCCACGGACAGGACGGCATTATTGATGATTCAGGCTATGTACTGAACGACGAGACAGTCGCAGTGCTCGCGAAACAGGCCCTGTCCCACGCAGAGGCTGGCGCTGATATAGTTGCGCCATCCGACATGATGGATGGTCGGGTAGCCGCGATTCGCTCCATGCTCGAGAGCAATGGTCAGATCTACACCCGAATTTTGGCCTATTCTGCCAAGTACGCCTCCAGTTATTACGGGCCTTTCAGAGATGCGGTGGGCTCCAGCGGCAATCTTGGCGGGGGCAATAAATACAGCTACCAGATGGATGTCGCCAATAGCGACGAGGCGTTGCAAGAGGTCGCTCTCGATCTGGCTGAAGGCGCCGATATGGTGATGGTAAAGCCGGGTATGCCCTATCTGGACATTGTTTATCGGGTCAAACATGAGCTTGGCGTGCCCACCTTTGTGTATCAGGTGAGTGGCGAATACGCCATGCACATGGCGGCCGCGGCCAATGGTTGGCTCTCCGAAGTCGACGTGGCGATGGAGTCGCTGACCGCCATCAAGCGGGCCGGTGCCGACGGCATCCTCACCTATTTCGCCAAGTTGGCGGCGCAAGAACTGCGTAAACAGTAGCTGCTGCGCGCTGTCAGCCTCGGCTAGCCATAGCGCTTGAATCCGAAAAAATTGCCCTTATTATTAGGACTAAGCCGCAGTGAACCATTCCAGGCACACTATTCCCACTTCATTGAATCCATATTGGAAGGAAAAAGACGCATGAGCGATAACATCGTGCACATCTCTGACAGCAGTTTTGAACAGGACGTACTCAAGGCCGACGGGCCAGTACTGGTAGATTTCTGGGCCGAATGGTGTGGCCCCTGCAAAATGATTGCTCCTGTTCTGGAGGAATTGGCCAGCGAATACGAAGGCAAGCTGAAAGTGTGCAAAATGGATGTTGATGCCAACACCGAGACTGCCCCGAAATATGGCATTCGCGGCATTCCTACGCTCATCGTCTTCAATAATGGCGATGTTGCTGGCACCAAAGTCGGCGCCTTGTCGAAATCCCAACTGTCAGCATTTATTGACAGCGTAATCTAATTTGCGTTTAATGGTGGCATCTCGCATCCTGCGAGGTGCCACAGGACGTGGCCTGGCCAGTGGCTGAAAGAGCGGCAGAAAGGGCGGCAGAAAGAGTGCCAAAGTGAGTGCCTACTCAGGTTTCAGGTTTGCCAGAGCGAGCAAACCAGCGCATCACCCTCTCGCAAGCTTCCAGTTTTTCACTAAAATCCTGTCAAGCTGCAAGAATTCCATCTGAAGATTTCCGAACTCTCTTACCTCGCGATCTCACTTAACACAGGTACAGGTTCGGCTAGTCTGCAGAGCGACCAATCTTTCTTAAAGCTCGGAGAGATTAAGTCGTTAAATAGTCTCAATCACTGATTGATGTGATTATCGACACAGCACTGCTGCTATAGCTGACGCTATGGTTAAGATCAGGTGAATTGCTGGTCAGAGTGCTCAGTGAGAATCGACAGAAGCAAGAATCACGAATCAACAGTAGTAAGAATTCGACAAAACGAATTCCCAAGTGCAAAAGTAAAGACAAGCAAAAATGAATAAGAATGAGTAACTAGAATCGAAATCCAGTCGCAGCAATCGTGTAGCACTGGACAGTAGTAAAAGGCAGGACTATAGTTTAGGAAAAGAAGAGTTCAGGATAAGAAGCACAGAGTTCGAGTTCACGCTCAGAGGGAGCCAACGAGAACTGATGAATTCACATTCCTGAAATGAATGAGACAATGACTTAACACGTCGATCGTGACTTACTCTACAAACTCAGCGTAGATAAGGTATTAACCAGAATTCATTCCTCGTGCAAACCAATCCTGCATAAAAATAATTTTTGTTAGAAGCCTGTCGTGCCAGACAGCAAGCGAATCCTTAATTAAATTATCCTGAAACCAAACAGAATCCGTTTATTCAATTCCTGATACCAGTGCAAAGCACACGTTGAGCAAAGGGCTCGACGCAGGAAGAGTGAATCCAAACTAAAAACCAGTTCTGATTGTTTTCAGAAATTTCATACAAATTTTCTCTACAAACTTTTAAACCAATCCCTAAATCCAATCACACTCATTAATCAAGCTATGACACTTTGAAGTGGATGCCGAGTTTGTTCGAGGCTGTCCGTTAGATCAAAGGACAGTCGCAAACACTTTCACTGGAATAACCATCATGAATCTCACCGAATTAAAGCAAAAGCCTATCGCCGAACTCCTTGAAACGGCGCACGAGATGGGCCTCGAGAATGTCTCTCGTTCTCGCAAGCAAGACATCATCTTTGTCATCCTGAAAAAGCACGCCAAGAACGGCGAAGACATTTACGGCGATGGCGTATTGGAAATCCTGCAGGACGGCTTTGGCTTCCTGCGATCGGCGGACTCCTCGTATCTCGCCGGACCGGATGATATCTATGTTTCTCCGAGTCAGATCCGTCGCTTTAATTTACGCACTGGTGACACGGTCGCCGGCAAGATTCGTCCACCCAAGGACGGCGAACGTTATTTCGCTCTGCTGAAAATCAGTGAGATTAACTTCAGCAAGCCCGACAACTCCAAGAACAAAATCCTGTTTGAAAACCTGACCCCACTATTCCCGCAAGAGCGCCTCGCTCTTGAAGTTGGTAATGGTTCAACAGAAGACCTGAGCGCCAGGGTCATCGACCTGACGGCGCCAATCGGTAAAGGCCAGCGTGGTTTGATTGTCTCGCCACCCAAAGCCGGTAAGACACTCATCCTGCAAAATATCGCCCAGTCCATTACGCGTAATAATCCCGAATGTCGCCTGATCGTTCTGTTGATCGACGAGCGTCCGGAAGAGGTGACGGAAATGCAGCGTTCGGTGCGCGGCGAAGTGGTAGCCAGTACCTTCGACGAGCCACCTTCACGCCACGTGCAAGTTGCGGAAATGGTCATTGAAAAAGCCAAGCGTCTGGTAGAGCACAAGGAAGACGTTGTAATTCTGCTCGACTCCATCACTCGTCTCGCCCGCGCCTATAACACGATCATTCCTTCCTCAGGCAAGGTATTGACCGGTGGTGTGGATGCTCACGCACTGGAGCGTCCGAAACGTTTCTTCGGTGCCGCGCGTAACCTGGAAGAAGGCGGCAGTCTGACCATTATCGCCACTGCCCTGATCGAGACTGGTTCGAAGATGGACGAAGTCATCTACGAGGAATTCAAAGGCACGGGTAATATGGAGCTGCATCTTGACCGTAAGGTCGCGGAGAAGCGTGTTTACCCGGCCATCAATGTTCGCCGCTCCGGCACACGTCGCGAAGACTTGCTGACGACCGAGGAAGAATTGCAGCGTATGTGGATTCTGCGCAAACTGCTGGCTTCCATGGAAGATGTGCAGGCGACCGAGTTTATTCTCGACAAACTGAAAGACACCAAGACCAACGACGAGTTCTTTAACTCGATGAAGCGTAAGTAGTTCGTTTAACGCTCGCAGAGGTAGAGGCGCTACATGTCGTTCACGGATCTTCGCGACTTTATCGACTTGCTGGAAAAAGAAGGTGAGCTGAAACGCATCAGCACACCCGTGGATCCCTATCTGGAGATCACCGAGATAGCGGACCGAACCTTGCGCAAAGGCGGCCCCGCACTGCTGTTTGAGAATCCGAAAGGCTCAGACATTCCCTTGCTCGCCAATCTGTTCGGCAATACCCGTCGCATCGCATTGGCTATGGGTCAGGAAGACGTGGAAGGCTTGCGCGATGTTGGCAAGCTACTCGCATTTCTGAAAGAACCGACACCACCCAAGGGCTGGAAAGATCTCTGGGAGAATCTCCCGACCTTCAAGAATGTATTAAACCTGGCGCCCAATGTGAAACGCAATGCGGCGTGTCAGGACATTGTGATTGAAGGCGATGAAGTTGATCTCAATAGGTTGCCGATCCAGACCTGCTGGCCAGGCGATGCAGCACCGCTCGTGACCTGGCCACTGGTCATCACTCGCGGTCCTGAGAAAGAGCGCCAGAATCTCGGCATCTACCGTATGCAATTGATCGGCAAGAACAAGCTGATCATGCGCTGGCTGGCCCATCGGGGCGGCGCGCTGGATTTCCGCGACTGGCAGAAAAAACATCCTGGCGAGCCTTTTCCCGTGGCCGTGGCCATCGGTGCCGATCCGGCGACGATTCTGGCGACCGTTACACCGGTACCGGATACACTCTCCGAGTATGCCTTTGCAGGCTTGTTACGCGGCAGTAAGACCGACGTTGTGAAATGTCTGGGCAGCGACTTGCAGGTACCCGCTAGCGCGGAAATCGTGCTGGAAGGTCATCTGCTTGCAGATGAGATTGCAGACGAAGGCCCATTCGGCGATCACACCGGTTACTACAATGAAGTAGAACAGTTTCCGGTGTTTACAGTTGAGCGCATCACACACCGTCGTGATCCCATTTACCACAGCACCTATACCGGACGACCACCAGATGAACCGGCCGTGCTGGGTGTGGCACTCAACGAAGTGTTTGTCCCATTGCTACAGAAACAGTTTCCCGAGATCGTCGATTTTTATCTGCCACCGGAAGGCTGTTCCTACCGCCTGGCGGTTGTCAGCATGAAGAAGCAATTCCCCGGGCACGCCAAGCGCGTGATGATGGGGGTCTGGTCTTTTCTCAAGCAGTTTATGTACACCAAGTTCGTCATCGTTGTGGACGAAGACGTCAACATACGCAGTTGGGAAGACGTTATCTGGGCGATCACTACGCGTATGGATCCATCTCGCGATACGCTGCTCATCGAGAATACGCCTATCGACTATCTGGATTTCGCATCACCCGTGTCCGGGCTCGGTTCAAAAATGGGAATGGATGCCACCAACAAATGGCCAGGCGAAACCGAGCGCGAATGGGGCACACCCATTACCATGAGTGATGAGGTGAAAACCCGGGTCGACGAGCTCTGGGAGTCACTCGGCATCGACGACGCTTCCAAAATCGAATCCAAAAGCGAATAACGAATTCAGTTCTTCGGCTGCGGAAGATCCAGCAGATCACTCTCATTCAGCGCGTGATAGTAATTCTGGCACTCGCGCGCTGCGGCATCTTCGCCAAGGTTTTCCAACAAGCGTCCCAGTTCACCATACGCCGCAATACTCGGCGAGATCTTCAGGCTGGCCCGATAGTAGTCTTTGGCCTTGCCCCAGAGTTGGCTGCGCATGGCCAGACGAGCTAGACATAGCAGCAAATCGGCGTCCGCAGGCCGCGACTTCAACCAGCCCTCTGCGAGTAACAATTGCGCGGGCGCGACACCGTAGTCACGCTCACCGTAGCGTTGGACCAGCGACGTGTCCCAGTGTTTGTTCAATGCCTGTTCGATTATCTTGGCGGCGTCCTCTGTAGCACCAACCGAGTAAAGCAATTGGGAATAATTCAGGATCACTCCAGGCTTGAACTTGAAAGCGCTGCCCGCTTTTTTCCAGCGTTTCTCCAGCGCCTTGATCATTTCTGCCTTGTCGTCCTCGGCAAACTTGTCCGTGATCGCGCGCAGCTCGGCACTCAGAATTCTTTCTTCAAGCGCAGCACGTTCTGCATCATCGATAATGCCCGTGCTATGCAAGGTGGGAACAATGCTGTCGAGCTTCTGCCATTCACCCAGCTGGCTATAAACTTCTTTCAGCAGGCGTAACAAGGGCTCATCATTCAGCGCCGTCTTACGCAACATCTCCAGGATGGCGAGACACTGTTCCAGTTGGCCAGAGCGAAACAATAGCTGCGCTTTCAGGCTGTGAATCGTTGAATGTGCCGATGGAAATTCTTTCTCCGCCTGATTCAGGCAGCGCAACCAGGTATCACGCTCGCCCATCTCGAACGCAGCCAAAGCGGCAGCGAGATAGTTGACCACGCTCGCATCCTGATCGCGTGTTGTCTTCATCAACGTGTTGTAGGCAGCCTTCCAGTTTCTTCTCGCCAAATGCAACAAACCCTCGACGGTGCGACTGGCCTTGCCTGAACGGCGCCGGTTAGCGAGCTCCTTGCCAGCACGCACCCAGCGAGCCGGGTTGACGAGGCGAAACAGTGCGGCGGCGACCCAATAGAGAAGATAAAGAAAGACTCCTGCCACCAACAAGGCGAACAGGCTAGTCTCGAACGTGTAGTTGCCGAAGGCGATGAGTAGATAACCCGGATCGCCGGGAAAGCCCAGATACAGCGTTACCCACAACGCAACGACTATGGCCAGCAGACTGAAGATGAATAGCCGAATCATGATCTGCTCAGCGCTCAGCCTCCGCGAGTTCCCGAATACTGTTCTGCGATGCCGCAAGGCTGGGCAGCGACGGATTTATATCCAAAGCACGCAAGGCCTGCAGCTCGGC
>JASBUV010000147.1 GCA_030147705.1 Gammaproteobacteria bacterium | reverse complement strand
AAGAATGCGATTTGGCGCCTCCCTGCGTTGATTGTTGGTCTGAGCATTCTCTGCAGCTGTCTGGACTGGCTCATCGCGCGCTTTTTGCCACAGGTGCATGAGACCCTTGGCATCTACGTGCTGTTGCTGTGCTGTAATTTTGCGATTCTGCTCCAAATTATTACGCTCACTTCCAGCAATACGCCTCGACTATCCGGCAAGGTCATCGCAATCAAGCTCTCGATGGATATAACAACAATCGTCGCGGCCTACGCACTCGTGTTAGTTCCAGTGGCCGGTATCAGGCAGTGGCTGGGCGGCACGCTACCGTTCGCGCTCAGTCCACCCGCTGCGTTCATGCTCTTGGGGCTCATGATTGCGCTGTTTAATCTGCTACACCGACAGTGGTTCAATACAGCAGGCCAGCAGAGCGAAGTGCTCGAACCTGCTCCGCGGGCACGCGTCACTGAAAAATTGCAATAGTCCAAACGCCATAGCCAAGCATTATGAATAAAGCCAAACGCACCGAAATTTTTTCACGCCTGCGCGCCGATAACCCCAATCCCACGACGGAGCTTAATTTCAATAACAGCTTCGAACTGTTGATTGCGGTGCTGCTCTCGGCACAGGCGACTGACGTGAGCGTCAACAAGGCGACCAAAGGCCTGTTCGCGGCCGCCCCCACGCCAGAGGCGATGCTGAAACTGGGCGTCGCTGGCGTAAAAAAGCACATCAAGACGATCGGCTTGTTCAACACCAAAGCGGAAAACGTGATCAAGACCTGCAGGATTCTTGTTGAGGACTATGACTCACAGGTTCCCGATAACCGGGAAGCACTGGAAGCCCTGCCTGGAGTCGGGCGCAAGACGGCCAACGTGGTGCTCAACACCGCATTCCGACAAATCGCCATGGCGGTGGATACGCATATTTTCCGGGTATCAAACCGCACCGGCATCGCGCCGGGGAAAAACGTACTGGACGTGGAGAAACGACTGATCAGACTGGTGCCGGAAGAATTTCTACTGGACGCACATCACTGGCTGATCCTGCATGGCCGCTATGTGTGTGTCGCGCGCAAACCGCGCTGTGGAGCCTGCACGATTTACGATCTTTGTGAGTTTAAACAAAAAACGGCGGAGTAAGCTCCGCCGTTTTTTCAACTCTGTGTGAGCTTACTTGCGCCCTTTCAGCGCAGCGATTCGCAAACGCAAGGCATTCAGCTTGATAAAGCCGCCGGCGTCTTTCTGATCATAAGCGCCCGCGTCATCTTCAAAAGTCGCGATGTGTTCATCGAACAATGAATCGTCTGACTCTCTGCCAACCACGGTGACATTACCCTTGTAGAGTTTGAGTCGCACTTTGCCGTTGACGTATTGTTGTGAGTTATCGATGAGTGCCTGCAGAGCAACACGCTCGGGCGCCCACCAGTAACCGTTGTAAACCAAGGAAGCATAGCGTGGCATCAGATCATCTTTGAGATGCGCCAGCTCACGATCCATGGTGAGTGATTCGATCGCACGGTGCGCCTTGAGCATGATGGTGCCGCCCGGGGTTTCGTAACAGCCACGCGATTTCATTCCGACAAAACGATTCTCAACAATGTCGACTCGACCAATGCCATTGGCACCTGCTACCTTGTTCAGGCGGGTGAGTACCTGCGCTGGCGATAGCTCTTCTCCGTCGATTGAGACAATGTCCCCGGCGCGATATCCCAACTCGATATAGGTCGGTTGATCCGGTGCGTTTTCTGGAGAAACTGACCACAGCCACATCGCCTCTTCTGGCTCCGCGGCAGGATCTTCGAGAATGTCGCCTTCGTAGGAGATGTGCAGCAGATTGGCATCCATAGAATACGGAGACTTGCTGCCGCGCTTCTTCTCAACCGGAATACCGTGCTTGTCACAATAGGCCAGCAAGGTATCGCGCGAGGTCAGATCCCATTCACGCCACGGAGCAATCACCTGAATCCCGGGGCTCAGCGCATAGGCGCCCAGCTCGAAGCGAACCTGATCGTTGCCCTTGCCGGTCGCACCATGGGAAATGGCGTCTGCACCTGTCTCGGCGGCAATCTCTACCAGTCGCTTGGCAATCAACGGGCGAGCGATCGAAGTACCGAGCAAATACTCGCCCTCGTACAAGGCATTGGCACGGAACATCGGATACACGAAATCGCGCACGAACTCTTCGCGCAGATCCTCGATATAGATCTCTTTGATGCCCATGGCCTCAGCCTTGGCACGCGCTGGCTCAACCTCTTCCCCCTGGCCAATATCCGCCGTAAAGGTGACCACTTCGCAGTCGTAGGTTTGCTGCAACCATTTAGCGATAACAGATGTGTCCAGACCGCCTGAGTAGGCCAGAACTACCTTGTTGATTCCTGACATGTTCTACACTCCAGGGAGAAAATGAATCGGCCCAGGATCACTGAGCCCGAAAAAAAGACGCGTATTCTAGCATCATGCGGCCAGGATTATAAAAATTGTCTTTTCTGGCGGCTTCGGCGTGCGATCGAAGCGATTTGGTAATGTAGCTGCCTCCGTTAATCGGCTACAATGGCGCAAATTCATTGGCACCTCAGGTAATGACAGCACAGACACTCAGCCTCATACGCCCCGACGATTGGCACTGCCATCTTCGCGACGGCGACGCACTCCGCACCACCGTACCCCACACTGCTCGTAGTTTCGGCCGCGCAATCATCATGCCCAACCTGAAACCACCGGTCACCACCGTGGCGGCGGCGCTAGCCTACCGTGATCGCATCATTGCAGCCAATTCCACAGCGCATACCTTTGATCCGCTGATGACGCTTTATCTGACCGACACCCTGGCGCCAGACGAAATCAACAGAGCGGTTGAATCCGGCGTGGTCAAAGCGGTGAAGTATTATCCGGCTGGCGCAACGACCAATTCAGACAGCGGTGTCACCGATATTGCCAAGGTCTATGCGGTGCTTGAGCGCATGAGCGAACTGGGCATGCCGCTCCTGATCCATGGCGAGGTCACCGACTCCGAGATCGACATCTTCGACCGCGAGAAGGTCTTCATCGACAACGTGTTGTTCCCGCTGGTCTCACGCTATCCGGAACTCAAGGTTGTGCTTGAGCACATCACCACACGCGACGCGGCACAATTCGTCGAAGACAGCCCTGAAAACGTGGCCGCCACGATCACCGTGCATCACCTGCTCTTCAATCGTAATCATCTGCTGGCGGGGGGCGTCAGGCCGCACTTTTTTTGCCTGCCTATTCTCAAACGAGACAGCCATCAGCGCGCACTGATCAAGGCAGCGACCAGCGGCAGTAAACAGTTTTTCCTGGGTACCGATTCCGCACCTCATGCCCGGCATGACAAGGAGTCCGATTGTGGCTGTGCCGGAATCTATTCGGCGCCCGCAGCACTTGAGCTGTACGCAGAAGTCTTCGATCAGTACGAGGCGCTCGACAAACTCGAAGGCTTTGCCAGTTTGCATGGTGCAGATTTCTACGGCCTGCCCTACAACAGCTCCAGGGTCACACTGACCCGATCGGAGTGGCAGATGCCTGCCAGCTATCCATTCAATGATTCGCAAGTTGTTCCGATTCGTGCAGCGCAAACGATTCATTGGCAACTCACTGATGAATCTTCAGCCGCCGCGACGCAAGTCTAAGGACACAAGCAATGATAGACAGGGATGACGAACAGTCAGATTTACTGGCCCAGCGTTTTCGTACTTTTTATCCGGTCGTCATTGACGTCGAGACCGGAGGCTTCAACTCCAAAACTGATGCGGTACTGGAAGTCGGCGCTGTCCTACTGACCATGAACGATGCCGGTGATCTGGAAATCGATCAGACCTTTTTTCATCGCGTTATTCCATTTGATGGCGCGAATATCGAAGAGGCTGCTCTCAAATTTACCGGCATCGATCCCTACCATCCGCTGCGCATTGCACGCACGGAAAAAGATGTCTTTCAGAGTTTGTTTCAGATTGTTCGGGAAGCGCAGAAAGCGCATCAGTGCAAGCGTTCGATTCTTATTGGGCACAATGCCCATTTTGATCATGGCTTTGTTAACGCGGCTAGCGAGCGGCACAATCTGAAACGCAATCCGTTCCACCCGTTCTCGAGCTTTGATACCGCGACATTAAGCGGCCTCGCCTACGGACAGACTGTGCTGTCCCGCGCATGCGAGGCTGCCGGTATTGCGTTTGATGAGAATGAAGCGCACTCGGCTCGTTATGATGCCGAGAAAACCGCCGAGTTATTTTGTGCTATCGTGAATCGCTGGAAGACTCTCGGCGGTTGGCCGCTGAATAAATCCTGAGCAGATTTACTCTTCTGCACCAGCCTTGTCGATCAGTGGCTGAAGCTCTCCTTTTTCGAACATTTCCGTGATGATGTCGCAACCGCCGACCAACTCGCCGTCGATGAACAGTTGTGGAAATGTCGGCCAGTTCGATACTTGTGGCAGATTGGCGCGAATATCCGGATTGCTCAGAACATCCACGTAAGCGAAGCGCTTGCCGCAAGCCATCAGCACCTGCGTGGCCTGCGCAGAGAAACCACACTGTGGTTGCTCGGGACTGCCTTTCATGTACAAAAGGATATTGTTGGAGCTGATTTGCTCTTTGATGGTTTCTTCGATACTCATCGGGGCGTGCCTCAATTTGAAAGTTTAGAGATCCCGCTTGTTCGGCGTGCATCTGACCATAGGGCCGGTACATTCGTTGTGTGAACAGAACGCGAGATCCTGAAATCAGGTGACCAATTCGGTGACCATGTCGCTAAACATGCAATCAGATGATCAAGTGATCTTGTGACCTGGAAAGGGACGAGAGTGTACACCTGTACACCGCTTTTGTCAGCCGGCGACTGCCTTACCCCACCCGCCACCGCCCGGGGTCTCGATGCGCAGCCGGTCTCCGGACTCGACACGCAGATTACACTTGCCCGGTAGCGGCTTGCCATTCAGCGCATTCCGGCCCGGCTGCCCCGGTTCACCGCCCGCCAGGCCCCAGGGTGGCAAAACGCGCCGCTCGGTGAGCAGGGTAAGTTCGGCAGCTTCCAGAAACTGGTATTCCCGAATCACCCCGTCGCCTCCCCCGTGCTTGCCGTTACCACCGCTACCACGGCGCTGCGCATACTCCATAACGCGCAGCGGATAATGCATCTCCAGACTTTCCACTGGCGTATTGAGTGTATTGGTCATATGACTGTGCACTGCGTGCAGGCCCGCGTTGTGCGGACCCGCGCCCATGCCACCCGCCAGCGTCTCGTAATAATCCCAACGCGTGCCTCGCGCTGCATCGATATTCCCCATCGCGATGTTATTCATCGTACCCTGACTTGCCGCCGGAATCTGATCCGGCAGTACCTGCGCCAGCGCCCCGAGCACCAGATCGACCAGCCGCGTCGATGTTTCCACATTACCAGCAGCGACCGCTGCCGGGCGGCGGGCATTGACTACCGAGCCCGGGCGAGTGTGCAGGCTGATACAGCGAAACAGCCCTTCGCAAGCCGGCGCTTCAGCCGGCAACAGACACCGAAAAGCATAATAGGCTGCGGCCGCAACGACAGATTCCGGACAATTAAGATTACCTGGCACCTCATCGCTGCTTGCCGTCAGATCCAACTCGATAGCATTCGCAGCAATACGCAGCACCAGATCCAGAACTATTCTGGAGTTACCCTGTCCATCGTCGTCCAGCCAGTCGGTGAAATGGTATTGCCCCGGATGCAACTCACCGAGACGTGCACGTGCCAAGCGCTCGGCATAGTCATTCAGTTGCACCATGCCGTCCCGATACTTTTGTATACCCAATACCGAGCACAAGGACTGCAGTCGTTGGACCCCGACACGATTCGCGCCCACCTGAGCAGCAAAGTCGCCACTGGGAGATTCACCCTTGAGTTCTGGCAGATCAGGCAAGCCGGGCTGCATCCTGCCCTCTCTCAGCAGCAGAGTCGGAGGAATGATCACCCCCTCCTCATCCAGACTGGCAGAAACAGGCATTGAGCCCGGTGTGTCGCAGCCAATGTTGGCGTGGTGCGCCCGATTGGCAACAAAACCCACCAGAGTCGCTTCATGAAATACCGGAGAGATGAGCGTGACATCCGGCAGATGAGTGCCGCCCAGATAGGGATCGTTGACCGCGAGCACATCGCCAGCGCGCCAATCTTGCGCCTCTACCAGATCCGCCATTGCGTAGGCCATGCTGCCCAGATGCACAGGAATGTGGGCAGCCTGCGCGAATAACTCACCTTGCGCACCAAACAGGGCACAGGAAAAATCCAGCCTGTCCTTGATGTTGGGGGAAAACGCGGCACGACGCAGCACCAGCCCCATCTCATCGCAGATGGCGGTTACCCGGCTTGCAAACAGGTTCAATTCGATGGCATTCATGTGGACCCTTCCTCACAGAGAGTGAGAGCCTAAAACATGCCAGAACGCGAGACAATTGCCCCAGCGCCGCTAAGTGGCTAGAATGGTTTCTCAACTGGGCAGCGAAAGCTGCCCTTTTCCGTTTTTGGGACACTCTGCTCCTCTGCACCAGAATGTGATACCAGACTGAGCACAGCCTGGTGGCAACGGTATTGTCCAGGCACTCAGGTCAGGCGATTGGAGCGATAGAACGACTATTTACCGGGGTTCGACACAGTGAAACATTTCCTCACCTTATTGGATATTCCGAAGAATGACCTGCAGGCCATCGTCAAGCGGGCCAGCGAGCTGAAAAAGAATCCCGATCTGGTGACCGCCGCGCCACGCAAGACGCTGGGGCTAATCTTCGAGAAGTCCTCGACCCGGACCCGTGTGGCGTTCGAGACGGCCATCAATCAAATGGACGGCGGCGCGATCTTTCTGACCACAGGCGACTCACAGCTTGGTCGTGGCGAACCTATCGAAGATGCAGCCCGGGTGCTCTCACGCATGGTCGATGTGGTTGCCATCCGCACCTTTGAGCACAGCAAGCTGGAGAAATTTGCTGAGTATTCCTCTGTGCCGGTGATCAACGCCCTGAGCGATGACTACCATCCTTGCCAGTTGCTGGCTGATTTGCAGACCTACAACGAACACCGCGGCGACATCAGCGGCAAGCGGGTGGCGTGGATTGGCGATGGCAATAACATGTGCCATTCCTACATCAACGCAGCTCGCATGTTCGATTTTGAGCTGGCTATCGCCTGCCCGCCTGGCTTCGAACCGAATGCGGATCTGGTGGCGGCCAATGCCGATCGGGTCCAGCTCGGTGAGGATCCGCGCAGTGCCGCGGCCAAGGCAGATCTGGTGGTCACTGATGTCTGGGCATCGATGGGCCAGGAAGCCGAACAGGCCGATCGTGTGCACAGCTTTGCAGACTATCAGGTCAATGCCGAACTCATGGCACTCGCCCAGTCCGACGCGCTGTTCATGCACTGCTTGCCAGCCCATAGAGGTGAGGAAGTCAGCGCCGAAGTACTGGACGCCCCGGATAGCGTGGTATGGGATGAAGCGGAGAATCGCATGCATTCCCAGAAGGCCCTACTGGAATACCTGCTGAATCAGTAAGTTACTAATTTCCCGGTCAGTGCGGATCAAGCTGGCCTTTTGGCCCAACACTATATATAGTGTTGGGCAAATTTCGCAATGTGACCCTTTTGTGACCCTCGATGGGCGGCTCTGGCTGTTCATTTTTTGAACAAAAGGCATCTCTGTCTGCGCGCCTCTCCAGTTCTGGCTTTGCCAGTCTGCCGATAACAAACTATCCACACTTTGTGCACAGTGAACCCACAAAAAAATCACTTGCAATAGCCCATGCAGCGCATTATCTTGTGTCGGTGATTTATAGCTTGTCTATATATTGTGTTGGCAGAGCATAAATCAAGGGCTACTCTGTTTTCCGGAAAATGCAGAAACCGGATAAATTTCACGAAGTTACAACGACTTTCGCGAACCTATAATAAGAAGAGCACTTGATCGAACCCTGGCTTGGAAGCCGAAATTGATCGATCGATGGGATGGCGGCAAACGCCCCCGAAATCGGCTGAAGAAAAAGCTAAAGTCTGGCGCCAAAAACACAATATATAGTATATGGCTCGAACGCTATCTGGCTGTTCGATGGGGGGAATCACTTTGTGGACTCTTTCCAGCGTACAGTCTCCGGTGTGCAGTTGGGTATCCAGGCGGGTATCCCACTGAATGTGCCGAGTAAAGCGTCTGTGTGTTGTAAACAGCGTGCGTGTGTAGAAGGTTGCCGGGGTCGAATCGTCTTCTAATTAAGAGGGACGTCCATCGATCTCACCAGGGGAAGAGATTGAGACCAATCCTCCACCCGTGTGTGCCACAGTACATGCAGCGGAACAGACCCTTTTGCTCAGTCAGCTCTCCGGAACCTGTCCAATCAGACAGCCAGTCGCGCAAACCATGCCAGACCCGCGTGTCGATCCCGGCCCAACCCGCCAGGAACTGCTCGGGTCACAAAACGAAGACATAACGCAGTAGCTAGGCAGCAGCAGGCCTCACAGGCCAGGAAAACGATAAGAAGAACGAGCTGAAGAAAAAATCAGGCCGCAGAGTCGAAAGTCAGCGCACGCGCCGCTTCACCAGTCGGAAAACAAATACAGTTCGCCAGTTCGCACTGGGGGAAATAACAAGATTCGGAGTCAATAATGCAGACGGAAGTACAATCAACAGGAGGCTCACCCCAAACCAGCAAAACCCGCGTCGAAGACACGGCGTCAGTCAATGCGACTGCGCCCGGTCAATTACGGGTTATCAAACGCAATGGTGCGGTAGTCAGCTATGACGAATCCAAAATCTCGGTGGCCATCACCAAGGCCTATCTCGCCGTTGAAGGCGGCAACGCAGCCGCGTCATCGCGCATCCATGAGTCAGTAGCACAACTGGCCAAATCCATTACGGAAATCTTCCGCCGCCGCATGCCTTCCGGTGGCACGATCCACATCGAGGACATTCAGGATCAGGTCGAACTTGCCCTGATGCGCACTGGTGAGCACAAGATTGCGCGCAGCTATGTGATTTACCGTAATGAGCACGCCCGCCTGCGTGAGCAGAAGCAGCGCGCTGAGAAACCCGCGCAACCGGAAATTCTGGTCACACTGGACGACGGCACCCAGGGCCCGCTCGACACCCTGCGCCTGCGCACTGTTATCGATGAAGCCTGTGAAGGGCTCAGCGATGTCTCAGCCGATGCAATCTACAACGAGACCCTGAAGAATCTGTACCCCGGCGTGAAGATGGAAGACGTACGTACTTCCCTGGTCATGACCGCACGCACACTGGTAGAGAAAGACCCGAACTACTCCTATGTGACTGCCCGCTTGCTCATGGATACGCTGCGCTCCGAAGCGCTGAGCTTTCTCGGCATTACAGACGCTGCGACCCAGTCCGAAATGCACTACCGCTACGCGGCCACTTTGAAGCCTTATATAGAGAAAGGCGTTGAGCTCGGCCTGCTCTCTCCGCATCTGCTCGAGTACGATCTGGGCGTGCTGGGCGAAGCACTGAAAGCGGAACGCGATCAACAGTTCACTTACCTCGGTTTGCAGACACTCTACGACCGCTACTTCATTCACAGCGAAGGCATTCGCTTCGAATTGCCACAGGTGTTCTTCATGCGCGTCGCCATGGGGCTGGCCAGCAATGAAGAGAACCGGGAAGAACGTGCGATCGAGTTCTACAACCTGATCTCCAGTTTCGACTATATGGTATCGACGCCACAGCTGTTCAACTCCGGAACGCTGCGTCCACAACTGTCATCCTGCTTCCTGACCACCGTGCCAGATGACCTGTTCGGTATTTACTCTGCGATTCGCGACAATGCCATGCTCTCCAAATGGGCTGGCGGTCTCGGCAACGACTGGACACCGGTACGCGCCCTGGGCGCCCACATCACCGGCACCAACGGCAAATCACAAGGCATCGTGCCCTTCCTGAAAGTAGTCAACGACACCGCAGTCGCGGTTAACCAGGGCGGCAAGCGCAAGGGGGCTGTGTGTTCCTATCTGGAAACCTGGCATCTCGATATCGAAGAGTTTCTCGAGCTGCGCAAGAACACCGGCGATGATCGCCGCCGCGCACACGATATGAACACCGCCAACTGGATTCCCGACCTGTTCATGAAGCGTGTGTTCAAGGACGAGGACTGGACACTGTTCTCTCCCAACACCGTTCCGGATCTGCACGATCTGCACGGCCGCGCATTTGAAGAGGCCTATGTCAAATACGAAGAGCAGGCACGTGCTGGTCTGATCAAACCGACCAAGACCATCAAGGCGCAAGCGTTGTGGCGCAAGATGATTTCCATGCTGTTCGAAACCGGCCATCCCTGGATTACCTTCAAGGACAGCTGCAACGTGCGTTCGCCACAGCAACACGTGGGCACCATCCATTCCTCCAACCTGTGTACCGAGATTACTCTCAATACCAGTCAGGACGAGATCGCCGTGTGTAATCTCGGCTCGGTGAATCTGGTCAATCACGTTGATGAGAATGGCCTCAATCAGGAGAAGCTGAAGAAAACCATTACCACCGCTGTGCGCATGCTGGATAACGTCATCGACATCAACTACTACTCGGTTGATACCGCGCGTAACTCCAACATGAAGCATCGCCCTGTTGGCATGGGCATCATGGGCTTCCAGGATGCACTCTACAAGCAGCGCATCTCCTACTCGTCCGATCAGGCCGTTGAGTTTGCCGATGTCTCCATGGAGATGATCAGCTACTACGCTATCAATGCCTCGACCGAGTTGGCCGAGGAACGCGGCAAGTATGAGTCCTACAGCGGCTCACTCTGGGATCAGGGCATTCTGCCGATCGATTCCCTGAAGATGCTGCAGGAAGTACGCGGCGAGGAATACCTCGACGTGAACATGGACACACGTCTGGACTGGGATAGCCTGCGTCAGCGCATTAGCACGCATGGCATGCGCAATTCCAACGTGCTGGCGATCGCACCGACTGCCACCATTGCCAACATCAGCGGCGTGTCACAGTCAATTGAGCCGACCTACCAGAACCTGTATGTGAAATCGAACCTGTCGGGCGAGTTCACTGTCGTTAACCCGTATCTGGTCAACGATCTGAAAGCGCGCAACCTGTGGGATGACGTCATGGTCAATGACCTCAAATACTACGAAGGCAGCGTGCAGAAAATTGATCGTATCCCGAGTGATATCAAGCAGATCTACGCCACCGCCTTCGAGGTGGAACCGCAATGGCTGGTCGATGCAGCAAGTCGACGCCAGAAATGGATCGATCAGGCGCAGTCGCTGAACTTGTATGTCGCCGGAGCCAGCGGTCGCAAGCTCGACATCATGTACAAGATGGCCTGGTTGCGCGGTCTGAAAACGACCTACTACTTGCGCGCACTGGCCGCTACCACCACCGAGAAGTCTACGGTGTCGGATAACAAGCTGAACAAGGTGTCTTCAGAGCCGGAACCCGCCGAGGTACCCAAGGCCTGTTCGCTGGATGATCCGGATTGCGAGGCCTGTCAATAAAAGCAGGCACAGGTGGTGTGGCAAAAATGCCTACACCACCTCGCGCAGCACGCTGCGCAAAGTGACGCACAAACGAGATACAACAAGAGTACTAGCAGTTACAAAGAACCGATTGAGGTAAAGATTATGTTGTCATGGGACGAATTTCATCAGGACGAAAAAGCCACGCCTGTCGCCCAAGCCACACCCAAAGCACCTGAGCCAAAGAAAGATGTGCGCCAGGAAGTACAGGAGCAAATCAAACAGGTCAGCAAGCCTGCAGCTCCGGTAGCGCCAGCAGCAGCGCAAGCCCCTGCTGCGAATTACGAGTCCAGTCTCGATGCAGCCGATGAGAAGAACAACGCTGACGCACTGCAACAAGCGATCGATGACCTGAAAGCTCTCGACGTCAGTGCCGGGCTGGAAGAGTTGGAAGGCAATGCGTCGCGTGTCGCAGTGGATGACAAGCGCATGATTAATTGCCGTGCTGATTTGAATCAGCTCGTGCCTTTCAAGTATGACTGGGCCTGGCAGAAGTATCTGGATGGTTGCGCCAACCACTGGATGCCGCAGGAAGTTAACATGAACGCGGACATCGCTCTGTGGAAAAACCCGAATGGCCTCACCGATGATGAGCGCCTGATCGTCAAGAGAAACCTGGGATTCTTCTCCACCGCCGATTCGCTGGTTGCCAATAATCTGGTGCTGGCTATCTATCGCCTGATTACCAACCCTGAATGCCGCCAATACATTTTGCGTCAGGCGTTTGAAGAAGCGATTCACACCCACGCCTATCAGTACTGCATCGAGTCACTGGGCATGGATGAAGGCGAAATCTTCAATATGTATCACGAGATTCCATCAGTCGCGAAGAAAGCCTCATGGGGCCTGAAGTACACCCAGTCGCTGAGCGATCCCAATTTCCGTACCGGCACGCCGGAGACGGACAAGGAATTGCTGAAGAACCTGATCGCGTTCTACTGCTGTCTCGAAGGTATCTTCTTCTATTGTGGATTTACCCAAATCCTCTCCATGGGTCGCCGCAACAAGATGACCGGCACCTCGGAGCAGTTCCAGTACATTCTGCGCGACGAGTCCATGCACCTGAATTTCGGCATCGACATGATCAATCAGATCAAACTGGAGAATCCTCACCTGTGGGATGCCGACATGAAAGAGCATGCCACGCAGATGATTCTGCAGGCGACGCAGCTGGAGATCGAATACGCACGAGACACCATGCCACGCGGCGTACTCGGCATGAACGCAGCGATGATGGAAGAGTATCTGCAATTCATCGCCAATCGTCGGCTCATCCAGATCGGCCTGAAAGAACAGTTCACTGGCGTCTCCAATCCCTTCCCGTGGATGTCTGAAATCATGGATCTGCGTAAAGAGAAAAACTTTTTTGAAACTCGGGTTATCGAGTATCAAACAGGAGGCGCACTGTCTTGGGACTAAGCACTCGCACAGTCAAACAGGGAACGAAACCGGGCAAGGGCGAGGTAACGTGTTATGAGTGAAGACAAAAACACCGACAACGATCCAGAGCGCACTCTGGTCACGCTGGAACAACTGAGTCAGACGATCGAAGTCATGACCAGCGTGGTGAATCGCCTGCGTCAGCATCTCAGCGAGCAGCTGCAAGCCAAGCTCGCCGAACAGAAGAAGCTTCTGGAATCGGCCCAGGGTTCAACGGATAGCGCAAGTCAGATCGACCAGCGCACCGAGGCAATCGGGAAGCCGGCGCGCACGGCAACCCAGGAAGCCGCCCAGGACATACTGAAGGGCAAACAAAAACAACAACACAATGAAACACAGCAACGCGAGAGTTTTGTCGTTGAAATCCGACAGCAGGAGCCAGAACCCGTTCGCAAGAACGACAAGACACTGCACTAGCAGGTCTCTTCCCTTTCCCCCGTTGCCGTCACGGCGGCAGCGGAACCCCCTTTCTTTCATTTTCTATTTCACAGGACATACACATGAGCTCAGCTAGTGTGGCACTGGTGCTGGCCGCCGGTTTCAGTAATCGCTTTGGCAGTCTGAAGCTGTGCGCTACGCTGGACAATGGCGCAAGCGTTTTCGAACAAACTCTTGCCAACATCAAACAGGCGGTTTCCGATATCGTCGTTGTCACGCGACCCGAGCTTGCGGAAGACTTGATTCAACACTGTGATTCGCTGCAAATTTTCGATCAGGCAGAACGCGGCATGGGAGCAACGCTCGCTTATGGCATCAGTCTGGTTCAGGATTCCGAGTCCTGCCTTATCTGCCTTGCAGACATGCCCTTCATCAGACCGGAGAGTTATGCTGCGGTAGCCCGTAATCTGCAGTCTGACAATATCGTCTTGCCGATTTACAAAAACCAGGCAGCCAACCCGGTCGGTTTCGGCAACAAATTCTATAAGGAGCTCATGGCGCTTACCGGCGATTCTGGCGGCCGTCCCGTGCTGAGAGCACATCCTGAGGCCGTGCAACGCATCACTCTGGACGATCCGGGCATTGTCGCCGATATCGACACGCCAGATGAGTTGCAGCGTTATCAACAGCAGCTGCGTCAGGCGAGCTGAGCCCAACGTCAACGCAGATTAACCCTGGACGGCGCTGGCGAGTTGCGCCCTTTGCTTGTTTACCCCTACAATTTCTTCTCAATCTCAGCCGGACTTGCTGACAGGACCTGATGAAAAAACTCAAGAATGAAGCGGGACTGTTAAAAGAAGCGATTCGTGTAGGAACGCGCTATTTCGCTGCGCGCGGGGCCGGAAAATTCGAAGCCACCGATCATGTCGATCTCAAGGTTCGGGCTATTTATCTGCTATTGGTAAAAGACAAAGTGATACAGCCCCTCGCGAGTCAGGATGAGAATCTCCAGAACATGCGTCACAAGCTGGCGATATGGATCTCAAAGAATCTGCCCAAAGATCATGAACTTCTGCAGTAATACTCCCCAGCATCGGCGCACTCATCTTTTCCGCCATGTCGCTGTCACCGCACTCGCGCTATTCGGACTGGCGATTCCACTGCTCGCCCAGGCGGATAGCTACAGCGCGACTGCCGCGATGGAAGACCGCAGCAATCCCCTGCTCCACTTTGAGACTTCGCGTGGCGACATATTTATCGAACTCTTTCCCCGTGAAGCACCACAGAACGTCGCCAATGTTCTCGCCCTCACGATTGGCGAGAAAGAAATCATGGACCCGGCCAGTGGCTTCGTCTTTCGCCCCAATTACTATGATGGCATGCGCTTTCATCGCGTCATTCCTGATTTCATCATCCAGACAGGCGCCTCCGTTAACCACCCGCTAGGGGCACCTGGCGAGTTATTGCGCGATGAGATTAATGCCAACAGCCTCGGACTCGATCGACAGATGGTGTTACTGAGCAACGGGGGAACCAATCCCATGCTCGACATCAATGATCGTGCAGAGTTCGAGGAACAGGTGTTGACGCCGCTACTCGCCGACATGCAGATTCAGAGCGCGGAGCAATTGGCCGCGCAGCAGGATCGTATTTTTCAACGCCTGCAGACACTCAGCATCAAGGCACTGTATGAGTTGCAAGGCTATCGCTACCAAACCGCAACACAAACGCGCGCCGTGACACGTGGCACTGTCGTGCTCGCCAATAGCGGCCCGGACAGCAACAGTGCGGAATTTTTTATCGCCCTGACCGACAGCCCTTCATTGACTGGCAAGTACACCGTGATCGGCAGAGTCACAGAAGGCATGGAAATCGCCGATGCTATTGGAGCGACCGAGATTGATCCACAGCGCTATTCCAGGCTCAGCACAGTGATCTACACAGCCAGACAGGTAGATATTGGGGCGGGCACAGTCACTGCGTCGCGATGAATAGTCGTCAGCCTGCAAAGCGCTCTCAACCGAGTGTTGTCTGAAGAGGTTTACCGAAAAAGCTTCGCTAAGAACTTGCTGAATAATAATCCCTGTTAGAAGTACTCGTTTGGAAATTCCCGGAGAGGAGTGATCGATGTCGAAGAAGTCCAAAAAGCAAAATGCCAAGAACGGCACCTGGGCGTTGTGCATCACTGCCGGATTGATGCTCGGTCTGGGTATGACGCCCATGTTTGGCAATCTGTTTATCAGCCTGATCGTGTGCGGGATCGGCGGTGGGATCGCGGGCTATTTCTTTACACGCAAATAGTTCCGCTCAGTGCAGCGCGTCATGCGCTGCGCTTTCGAGTCGGCACTTCCCATTTCCCATTTCCCATTTCCCATTTCCCATGCTTCTCTCAAGATGCGGAACTGTCGATTTTCAATTGCAATAATTCCTGGGTGTAAGGCGGCAGGGAAGCGAGAATCTGTTTCCCATATCGACGACTGACCAGACGCTCATCAAACAAATAGATCTGCCCCCTGTCTGTTTCACTGCGCAGCAGTCGCCCGGTCGCCTGCACCAACCGGAACGCTGCATCGGGTACAGCGAGAGTCGTAAAGGCATTCTTACCCTGCTGCTCGATCCAGTTGGAGAGAGTCATTTCGATCGGATCGTTCGGCACGGCAAAGGGGATTTTGGCGATCAGTACGTGCGTGCAATACTTGCCGGGCAGATCAACGCCCTCGGCAAAACTCGCGAGCCCGAAGATCAGGCTGCCCTGCCCCTGATCGATGCGCTGGCGATGATACTTGAGCAATTGTGATTTCTGATAATCATCCTGACACAGCACACGCTCCTGCCACTCACCCGGCAATCCGGCCAGCACGTCGAGCATCTGCCGACGGCTCGAAAATAACATCAGCGCCGCGTCCTCTGGTTTCAGAATTTGCGGTATGGCCTTGACCAGCGCGCGGGTGTGCCCCTGATTGTCAGTTGGCTCGCAATCGAGACGCGGGATAATCAAGCGCGCCGCGCCTGCAAAATCGAACGGGCTCGGAATGCTCAGATAACGCGTGTGCGCGGGCAACCCGGCACGCAGGGCAAGCATATCGAAATTGCCAAGAGCAGATAGCGTCGCCGACGTGAGAATGGCGGCGGCACAGCGGCTCCATAGACTTTCCTGCAGATTATCGGCCGCCAGAACGGGACTGACTGACATGGTGATATCGTCGCTGCCTTC
>JASBUV010000136.1 GCA_030147705.1 Gammaproteobacteria bacterium | reverse complement strand
GTGCAGCGCAACTGGTGGACCGATGAAGACCGCGCGAACTTCGAGGCGCTGGCAAATGCATTGGCAGCACAATATGATCAGTTCGAGCCGGTACCTGGCTATTTTGTTGATGGTCAGTTCACGCTCGGCGAGAACATTGGCGATGTTGGTGGACTGTCTCTTGCCTATCGCGCTTACAAGATGGCACTCGGCGGCGAGGAAGCTCCCATCATCGATGGTCTTACCGGTGACCAGCGCTTCTTCCTGGCCTGGGCTCAGGTGTGGCAGCGCAAATACCGTGAAGACAATCTTATCCAGCGCCTGACTACCGATCCGCATTCGCCCGCCGAGTATCGCGTCAATGGTGTCGTTCGCAACTTCGATGAGTGGTATGAGGCGTTTGATGTGACACCAGAAGACGCTCTGTACCTCGCACCCGAAGACCGTATCAGAATCTGGTAACTCTTATGATCCTGCGCTCATTGAAAATCGGTATTCTCGCGAAGCTGGCGCTGCTATTCAGCGTTGGCTTCGCTCAGTACGTTGTGGCGCAGGATCGCTACGACATTATTATTCGCGATGGCAGAATCGTCGACGGCAGCGGCAACCCCTGGTATGCAGCAGATGTCGGGATTCGAGATGAGCGCATTGTGCGTATCGGCGATCTCGATGATGCCGCTGCAACGACTGTAATCAATGCGAGCGGCCTCATCGTCGCGCCCGGGTTCATTGATCCCCACACCCATGCGATGCGCGGAATTTTCGATGTCCCAACCGCCGAAAGTGCGTTGCTGCAAGGCGTTACTACGCTCACGGAAGGTAACGATGGCAGCTCACCCTATCCGGTTGCGGATCACTACGCGGAAATCGAAGAGCTCGGAATAAGCCCAAACTGGAGTATCTTCGTCGGGCAAGGCACGGTGCGTTCTCTCGTAATCGGTCCGGATGATCGCGAACCAACCCCTGCCGAGTTGCAACGCATGAAAGACATGATCGCCCAGGCAATGCGCGAAGGTGCCCTGGGCATTTCCACTGGCCTGTTCTACGTGCCTGGCAGTTTTACCTCAACCGAGGAGGTTATTGAACTTTCACGAGTTGCTGCACAATACGGTGGGATTTATATCTCACATATGCGCGAAGAAGCTTATCAACTTCTGGATTCGGTTCAGGAGACGATTCGCATAGGCGAGGAAGCGGATATTCCTGTGCAGATGACTCATCACAAAGTCATTGGCGTCGAGAATTGGGGCGCTTCTATCGAGAGTTTGCGAATGGTCGATGAAGCGCGTGCACGCGGCATCGACATCACAATCGATCAGTATCCGTACACAGCTTCGCAAACCGGTATCACTGCCCTCATCCCGCAGTGGGCCCAGGAAGGCGGCCGCGAACAGATGCTGGCTCGCATCAATAGCAATGAGACACGCAGCACGATCAAGAACGAGGTGGTCGATAAAATTCTCTACGATCGTGGGGGTGGCGACCCGAAAAATGTCTTCATCTCGCGCAACAGCTGGGCGCCTGAAATGGCTGGCAAGAATCTGGCCGAACTCACCATTGAAGCCGGCATGGAACCTACTCCGGAGAACGCTGCCGAAGTGGTTTTTGATATCGTCCGCGGCGGAGGTGCCACGGCTGTCTATCACGCCATCGGCCCTGAAGATGTAGATCGCATCATGCAGCACCCGGCGACTGCCATTGGTTCAGATGGTCCTGTCGGCATTTTCGGCGAGGGCGCTCCACACCCGCGCCAGTACGGAACTTTTGCTCGTGTGCTCGGCTACTACACCCGGGAGCGCGGCATACTCACTCTGGAGCAGGCCGTTCGTAAAATGAGCAGCCAGACTGCTATCCGACTCGGCATCAGAGATCGGGGCCTGATCAGCGAAGGCTACTTCGCCGACATTGCCGTGTTCGATGCTGATGAAGTCAGAGACATGGCGACCTTTGAAGACCCACATCAATACGCGGTTGGTATGAAGTACGTGCTGGTTAATGGCGAAGTCGTCGTGCGCGACGGCACGCATACCGGTGCAAGACCCGGCAAGATACTGCACGGGCCAGGCTATGAGCCCTAGCTCCCGAATCTCAGCAAACGGTTAAGTTAAATTCACAGGAATTAAAAGATGAGCACAAGGAAGAAAGAAGCTTATCAGGGCAGCTGCCATTGTGGCGCTGTGGTGTTTCGCATTGAAACGGACTTTCCTGAGCTGACAACCTGCGATTGCAGTATCTGCAGCAAGAAGAACGCGCTCATGGTTAAAGTGCACGAAGACGACTTTGACTTGCTACAGGGAGAGGAGTCTCTCAGCGAATATCAGTTCCTCACCCACACCGCGCGGCATTTCTTCTGCAAGGTCTGTGGTATCTATCCGTTCCATCGCAAGCGTACTGCGCCTGACCATTACGGCATCAATGTTTTCTGCCTCGAAGATGCCGATCTCTCCGACATCCCGGTTCGCGAAACCAATGGCAAAACCCTGCTCTGATTGACGGCAGATTCTCGCCCCCACCTCAGGAATCCAGAACAAATCACGCTCAGCTGCCGCCGAAATCTGTGGCCTATCCACTGCCGACCAGTTCTCAATTCCCACCGAAAAGCCCCAGCGAAGTGTGAAGTAGAGCAAATTCGCCTCTCCCGCCGCTTGCTGTGCACGGCCTACGGCGTATTTTAGAGGCATCGATGAGTACATTCTCACGCTCACTTCAGTGGACCAGTTCGGGGAATTCACCTGGCGAGCTGAGCGATTCAAAACCTGAGAATCAGTCTGATTACACGAACACAATCAAGGAGTAGAACGATGCGATCTTTGAACAAATACTTTTTCCTGTTTGTCGCCTGTGCTGTATTGATCGTCAGTCAGGCTGCTTCTGCGCAAGGCAATGGCAATGGCAATGGCAATGGCAATGGCAAAGCGCTGGGCCATACCATCAGCAAGAGCAATGGCAATAATGGTAACAATGGCAACGGCAATGCATTTGGCAAGAACAAGAACATAGGGGTAGGCAATGCCTCCGATGGCATCTTCGGGCGCATCCGCACTGACAAGGATATCTTTTACACGGGCGACCCGTTGAGCATCAGCATTCAATTTCCTCGTGGCGCCGATCTCATTACTGGCGGCGAAGCGGATGCTTATGTCGTGATTTTTCAACCTACCGTTAGCGATGATGACTCGAGCAGTGGCAGCGACAGTAATAGTGACAGTGGTAGTGACAACAGTACGGACACAAGCGACGCGGGCAACACCGACAGCTCTGATACCAGCACTGATTCCGGTTCTGACTCCACCGGCGACTCAGATTCAAGCACATCGGAAAACACTGGGACTGATTCCGTACTCAGCGACGCAACTGTTCTCCCGGTCAGCAACGTTGCAAGCGAGGAATCCACTACTCTGTTTGCCATCGATGCTGTCGACGTCAGTGTGCTGCCGGCCGGCACTTATCAATTGGGTTTGATTCTGACCAATCCCGGCGGCGACCCGCTTGTGATCAATGACTGGTACAACGGATTACTGGGACTGATCGATATAGTCGGACTCACTGTGACTGACGAAGCCGTGGACTTTGATGCCGATATGGACGGTGAAGTTGACGACGATGCTAATGACGATGGTTTCTCGGATCCCGACGACGGATCAACAGATGATGACAGCGGTTCTTCTGATGGGAATTCCGATGGAAGTTCGGATGGAAGTTCGGATGGAAGTTCTGACAGCAGTACCGATGGAAATGCTGACGGGTCATCAGATGACAGTTCTGACAGCACGTCAGGAGATTCAACAGACACCACTTCTGACAGCACTAACACTGCCAATTCCTGAGCAGGCACGTGTGTGAATAAGGGGGAGAAGTGTGGGTCTTCTCCCCCTTTCTATTACTCAGAGCTGCTAACCGATTTGTCTCGCAGCATCGCAAGTCCCTTCTGACCCACCTGCCAGGCGACATAGATAGCCAATCCTGTGCTTGCGAACGTGCTCAATAAAAACCCCGCACCAATTTCCGGTTGATCCACCACCAGAAATACCAGAAATCGCCCGATGGCGCGCATCGCCATTGCCGCGGCGAAAGCGCAACTCACCAGCACAAGTACCACACCGAAGAGGCGTTGCAGTTGCAGCGGTATTCTCACTCTCAGCCTCCTTCAGTATTTTGTGTTTAGCCGCAGATGATTCACTGTGGTGAATTTAACCAATTATCGAGAAATACCGCCGATCGCGATCTGGATTAATATTGTAAGTCATTGATATTTCGCATTTTAGAGATTGGCACGCTTTTGGCAATACTTATCTGGCTGGAGCTAATTTCGCCAGGTTCACAGACCTGGCTGAGGAGAAGAATATGAGAACTCTCGGTAATCTGCTGGTTATTTTCCTGGTCATCCTGGGCTTGCTGGCTCTGCTGCCACTGGTCACCGTGGGCTTTGGACTGCTCATGACCGTTGGCATTCTGGCGATCTGGATCTTGCCATTCTGGATTATCCTCACCTCTGACAAGACCACCGGCCTTGAGAAGTTCTGCTGGTTACTGGCGATGATTTGTCTGAGCTGGTTCGCCTGGATTTTCTATTTCTTTCTGGCTCCTCTGCAGCCAAGACCCCGCTACGAAAGATTTGATCGGGACTACTATCGCTATTGATTACCGATTATGAGTGGCAGTAGCAACTACTATTACTGAACATTCAAACTGATCGGACTCGCGAGAGCCGGATTCGTCACTTTAGAAATTCAAGTGAGTCTGAATCAGTGCTTTTAATACTGAATGGTTCGTTTTAGGATAACGAACCATCCGGCGTCTGCCTCAGCGCAGAGCCGATTTGAGAAAAGGACAACTCGCCCGACTCATGCCAATCATTGCTCTCGACAAGCTCACCAAGCGCTATCCATTACCCGATAACAAGAGTGAAACATTTCTCGCTGTCGACGGTGTCTCACTCTCCATTGAAAAGGGCGAAGTCTTTGGCATTCTCGGACCGAATGGCGCAGGCAAGACCACAACGCTGGAGATGCTGGAAGGTCTTAACGACATTGATGGCGGTAGCGCATCAATCGATGGAATTGACGTTCAGTCGCATCCCTACAAAGTGAAAGAGATCATCGGCGTGCAACTGCAGGCCAATGAGTACTTCGATAATCTTTCCCTTGTTGAATTGTTGGTGCTATTCGGTGCGCTCTACAACCGAGACATCGATCCACTGGAGTTGCTCGGCAAGGTCAATCTCACCGAGAAAGCCAGTGCCAAGCCTGCCAATCTTTCCGGTGGTCAGAAACAGCGATTCTCGATTGCTTGTGCACTAGTGAATGAACCCAAAGTCTTGTTTCTCGACGAACCGACTACCGGTCTCGACCCTCAGGCAAAACGCAATCTCTGGGATCTCGTCAAGGAACTGAACAAGGCTGGAATGACGATTGTGCTTACCACGCACAACATGGAAGAAGCAGAACATTTGTGCCAGCGCATTGCCATCATGGATCATGGCAAGATCATCGCCAGCGGCACCCCGCAGGAACTCATTCTCGAATATGCACCTGAGCCGCCCGCAGCGCCATTGCACGGCAATCTGGAAGATGTGTTTCTCGCTTTGACCGGACATGCCTTAAGGGAATGATGGGATTTACAAGGGGATAACACTGCCGTGCTGACTCAATTACAACGCCGCCTGTCGCTCGTGTTCATGAAGATCTTCCTGCGCGACAGGCAGTCAATTTTCTTCAGCCTGTTCTTCCCGGTCATCTTCATGACCGTATTCGGGTTCGTTAACAACAGCGAACAGGAAGCGATCGCTATCGGCGTCGTCAACGAGTCGTCTGCGCAAGTCGCCCAGGACTTCATCAGTCAATTGGTCAGCGATCCCCTTTTTGATGTCACGCTCGGCGAGCAAGACGAATTACGCGAAGCACTTATCGCTGGGGATCAGACAATGGTGCTAGTACTCCCGGCCGACTTTGATGTGAGCAGTGCTAATGATTCGAGCGCAGAGATCGATGTGCTGGTCGATGCGGCACAAGTCAGGCAGCTCGGCATGATCATGCCTGTGCTGGAGCAGAAACTACTTGCCATAGAAAGATCCTTTCGCAGCATCGAGCCAATGTTTACGATCGAGTTGGAAGATGTGCAAGCCCGATCGCAGCGCTACCTCGATTTCCTTCTGCCCGGGATGATGGCGTTCACGCTCATGCAACTGGCTATTGCCGGTAGCGGATTCAATATCGTCGAGTATCGCCGTAAAGGGATTCTCAAGCGCCTGTTCGTCACACCCATACAACCCAGGGATTTCATCGCAGCAATCGTGGTCGCCCGCACCGGCATTGTGTTGATTCAATTAACGGTGCTGATCCTGTTCGCTGTGTTCATTCTCGATGTCACCATCATCGGAAACTTCTTTGCTTTCTATCTGGTCGTCCTGTTGGGCACCTTCGTGTTTCTGAATATTGGTTTCTGTCTCGGTAGCATCGCCAAGACCCAGCAGGCGATTGGAGCCGTTGGCAACATCGTGATCTTTCCACAGATTTTTCTGTCGGGTATTTTCTATCCGATTGAGTCCATGCCGGAACTCGTGCAGCCAATTGCCTATGTGCTGCCGCTCAGTTTTGTCTCCTCCGGTTTGCGCGATATCGCTAACGAAGGAGCGACTTTGCTCCAGATCTATCCCAGCCTGATTGGCATTGCCGTATGGTTCGTAATCGGGTTCTTTCTGGCGACCCGCTTGTTCGTCTGGAAAGAAGTGGCCAACTAGTTCCGTCACCATTTTTCAGAACTGACACAATTCACCTCAAAATTCCTTCTGCCAGACTCTGCATGACCGGGGTAACTGGCAATTCTCTGTACCCCCAGTGACATTGCGAAATTATTTGTACTATAGTCGGGGAGTGACGGATCGGGGTCCGGACAACGCTTTGTGTTCCACAGCCAATAGCCTGAAGATTTGCCGATTGGCCGAACACATTTCATACACCGTAGGTCACTAACGCTACAGACACATCACAGAGTCGTCTCGAAAAGTACTGGAGAAACAACAATGAAGAAATTTGTAGTACTGGCAAGTGCAATAATGGTTGCACTGTCTGGAGTCACTTTTACTGCCGTCGCCCAGGATATGACTCCTGAACAACAAGCGGCAGCGGCCATCGATACACGCAAATCCCTGTTCAAGGTTTTACGTTTCAACCTCGGACCCATTGCCGGTATGGCACGCGGTGCGCCCTTCGATGCGGAAGTTGCCGAGCGCAATGCCCGTCGGATCGCCTCGTTGGCTACCATGATCCCGGAAGTGCTGGCTCACGATACCAGTGATTTCGACAACATCGAGACTACTGCCCTGGATATTATCTGGGACAATCAGGATGACATCGCTGCCAAGGCACAGGCGCTGATGGACAATGCCAATGCTTTCGCAGATGTCGCCGCAGGTGGTGATATGGCAGCCACATTGGGTGCCTTCCGTCAGCTGGGCGGCTCCTGTGGCAATTGTCATGATACTTACCGCGTTGATGAGGACTAATTCGACGCGATGCGCGCAACAAAAAGGCAGCCGCAGGCTGCCTTTTTTATTGCTTGATAGTCTTTGGTATCAGTTCTTAACTGGCAAAAGACAAGTGACCGTTAGTCAGCAGTGCGATGGCGGGTAAAGAACGCGGCCAGCGCATCACGGTCCGCATCGGTGAGTTTGCTCGTGTTGTACTCGATCACTTCATTCATGTCGCCACCAACGAAATCAGCATCAGGTTTCATGCCGAGCAACAGGAACAAGTCGAAACTTTCAAAGGTCCATTCGGCCAGTGCTTCGGCATCGATGGGTTCTATCACCTCTTCGCCGAGTGTGGCGCCGGCGAACTCGCGCGTCAGGTCGGGAATACCCAGCGCATTGCGTGGCGTGTGACATTCGCCACAGTGGCCCAGATTGCGTGCCAGATATGCACCGCGTGCAATCTGCTCATCATCAAAGTCTTCGGCTTCAGGTTGCGACCAATCGGCAAGCCTGTTCCAACCCGCCACCGCCCAACGCGAGAGCCAGAACGGTGTATCCGCCTCCGGCACCTGATTGCTGATTGGCTCCAGAGACATCAAATAAGCTGCCATGGCCAATACGTCGCGGTCACTCAGACCCGAGTAAGAGCGATAGGGAAATGCGGGGTAGTAGAAGCTGCCGTCGGGAGAGCGGCCGTGTTTCAGGGCTAACAGAAAGTCCCGTGCTGTCCACTGCCCGATACCGGTTTCAACATCCGGAGTGATATTCGGCGCATAGAAAGTGCCGAACTCTGTGGTCAGGGCTAGGCCGCCGCTCAGGCTTTGGTCATCTTCGCTGCGCTGCCCACGGTGACAGGACAGACATCCACCGGCCGTTACCAGATATTCACCACGTGCGCGTGCGTCCGCAGATTGGGGTATCTCACGGTCGGCAAGAGTCGGTAATCCAAACAGCCAATAGCTGGTGCTACCAAGACCGATAGCCAACAACAGCAGAATGACATAACGTATTTTCATTGGCCTAGCTTATACCAGTTCAGTCAGCATTGCCTTGTCATAAGCGCGCAGATCATCCGCCTTGTCGCTTTTGACCATCTGCGGCCAGGTGGCATTGGCAATCAAGGCGCGCCCTACTGCGATCAGATCGAATTCTTCGGCATCCATTCGCGTAATCAGTTCCTCCAGGCCGGCCACTTCTGCAACACCTTCGCGGTAGGTGGCGATGAATTCCTCAGTCAGAGACACCGAGCCAACACTGATCGTTGGCTTGCCGCCTAGCTTCTTGACCCAGCCGGCCAGGTTGAGCGTTGAGCCTTCGAACTCGGGCTCCCAGAATCTCCGCGTACTGCAATGAAAAATATCAACACCGGCCGCCGAGAGCGGCTCGATGAATTCGGCCAGCTCATCAGGAGACTGAGCCAACTTGGCCTCATAATCTTGCTGTTTCCACTGGGAGAAGCGCAGAATGATCGGGAAGTCGTCGCCGATCTCCGCCCGGATTGACTCCAGTATTTCTACGGCAAAGCGAGTGCGTTTCACCAGCGAGCCGCCGTACTTGTCAGTGCGCTGGTTGGTGCCCTCCCAGAAGAAATTATCTATAAGATATCCATGCGCGCCATGCAGCTCCAGCGAATCGCAACCGAGGTCCACTGCATTCCTCGCAGCTTCGGTGTAGGCTTTTACCAGTCGCTCAATTTCACTCACACTCAGCGCCTCCATCACCTTTTTGTCGGGACGAATCAATCCGGAGGGCGAGGCACTGGGGTAATCGGGACACGGTCCGGTGCCGGGTTTACGTGTCGAACCAACGTGCCATAGCTGTGGGGCGATCTTGCCCCCCGCACCATGAACCGCTTCGACAACCCGCTGCCAGCCGTCCAGAGCCGCTCCATGAAAACAGGGAATCTCGACAGCAGAGGATGCCGCCTCGTGGGGAACAGTAGTGCCTTCCGTCAGAATAAGCCCGACTCCTCCTTCGGCCCGGCGGCGATAATAGTCCGCCACCGCGGCATCAGGTATGCCATTGGGGGAGAACTGGCGCGTCATGGGCGCCATGACAATTCGATTGGCGAGTTCCAGTTTGGGATGACTGAAAGGCTTGAATAAGACATCGGCATTCATGATTCGATTTGTTCCCCTGCATTGTGCGGCTTGTTAACGATTGCGCTGGCATTCTATCTAGCTTCGTTTCCAGTTGTCGAATCACCGCGATGCTCGCTACACTGTGATCCAGACGCGGGTACTCTGTTCGCGACCAGACGCGAAGTCCGCACCACGGCTGTGGCTGGGTACCGCAAGACAAGATCAGCACGGAAATCATTTTGCTCGAGTTTGAACATCTTGTTCAGGTCAATGATCTGGCAAACGGCGCTCTCACAGTCATCACTCGCAGCCAACTCTGGCAAGGCCTGGTACTGCGTGCGCGCAATCCGGAGAAATTCAACCACGGCCTCAATTGCCAGTCGGAAGAAATGAGCGACAACAAATTCCTGAGAACCATTGAAGCAGGTGGCAGCAAATTCTGTGAGGAGGTTATTCTCGAGCCTGAGCAGCGGATACACACAGCGACTCTCGCCGAGCTCGAGCAGCTGCAGTCAGAGAGTACGACAACAATCGAAGAGCCCGAAGCAGGCTATCTGTTCGTGAGATTTCACTACAAGCGTGAGTTGCATGTGGATACCGAATCAGTGGACGTTGCAGAACATCTGAAATCGGCTTACGTGCAAGTTGATCGCGATGCAGTGGCGATGATTCGCGTGCTGGCCGAGAGCCAGTTGTTCGATGCACCCATTAACTGAGTTTGATCTCAGTTCGAGCTATTGCTTCTCAGTCCCAACAATATCGCCGTGGCTATCAGCCCCACTCCTGACAAGCGGTCAATGACATTCCTGTGATGGCTACTGAGTTTGGCTGCGATCCAACTTGCCCCTTTGCCATAAGTCGCCAGGAATATCCCGTCTATCACAATATAGGTTAATCCCAGCACGAGTATTTGCGTCAACACCGGCGACTCCGGATTGATGAACTGCGGAAAGAGTGCGGCAAAGAACACCACTGCCTTGGGATTGGCCGCCGACGTGACAAAGCCACGCAGCCAGAGGCTTTTCAGAGATGCGCGCGGCGCAGCTTGTGTGGCACCGGCGTTTGTGAAAGATCTGGCGATGGTTTTTACACCGATCCATACCAGATAAGCGACACCCAGCCACTTGATGATCGCGAACCCGTAACGGGAAGACATAATAACAGCAGCCAGTCCAAACCCGGCCAACAAGATCTGGATGGCGTTGGCACTCAGGTCCCCTGCCGCCGTTGCCAGTGAGCGATTGAAACCATTACTCATGCTGACTGAAATCATCAGCAAATGACTCGGGCCAGGCGTGCTCATAAAGAGCAAAATTGTTCCGATGTAGAGTAGCCAGATCTCAACTGTCATTGCCAATTCCTCTTAATTGTCAGTAGGTACGAGCGAGTTGATCATCTACGAGCCAACTGCTTGACCATCAATGTAGCACTATTGGGACATAGAGAGGAAAACTGATTGGAAGCTCTGATTGCGGGCGGTGCACTGTCACGGCTGCATGAGGCATAGCCCAGTGATTCGAAATAGCCAGCGGCAGTCTCGGTTAACAAGTACAGCGTGGTAATTCCTTTGCTGCGGGCCATCTCTTCCAGCTGCTGTACCAGCCTGTTCGCAAGGCCCTGTCCGCGCGAAGCTGCTGTGGTTGCGACGGAGCGGAGTAATGCAATATTGCCAAAACTTTCCAGGCCGCCAACTGCCTTGATGTGGTTTTCTTCTTCACTAACAAGAAACAGAGACAGGTCTTGTTGCGCGAGATCTTCAGTGGGTAGCGCGCAAGCTTTCAGCAACTCGGCGATTGCGGGGAGATGTTGGGGTGTCGCGGCGATCATCGTGGGTGACGTCAACGGAGAGGTTACCGATCTGTTGTCAGGAGTTGTAGCACTAATCCCCTTGCGCGCTGCGTTCACTGGTTCGACTTGCCGTCAGAACTCTCACCTGACGCGCTAACTCAAGCAGCTTTTGCTCATCGAACTCCAATTCGTACAACGCAGAAGTTGCTGTCTCTAATCGGGATTGTGATTCCGAATCAGGAACAGCGTAGTAACGGAGCAAACTGTCTTCAGCCTCTCCCAGGAGCAACGTTGTTTTCTCATCTGCGCCCAATGAGAAATGGCGCAGCAAGTCCTGATAATTTAATCTGGCATTCAGCGCCGCCGCATGGCCGCGAAGAAAATCCGCAATGATGATTTCATAACGGCTTGCCTCGGCCTGTAACCGTCGCGCTTCAGTGAGCAAGCTCTCTCGCTCACTGCCATTCACGTTCGCTACAGGATGCGATAATGCGCGAGCATGACGAAGCATTTCGATATGTTCGAACTGCAGGAAATCATAGTGTGCTACTTCACCTGAGCGAATACGCTGCATTTCCGATTCGATTCGAGCTGGTGCTATTGCAACTCGCTGCAGTGCCTCCTGATAGGCCTCTGCATGACGCACCAGCAGCGCATCCGCTTCAGGTAGAGGCGCTGTCACTTCGGGAAGCTGCGAATCGTTCGCCGCGGTACGCTGCTTCACACTGCACTCCAGTGTCACCCCGTAGTTCCCACCTACCGCACAGTCACCGAGCATACCTTGACTGTCACCAGTCGTGCGCAGAAAGGCGACGATGTCGTCGATGTCATTATTGCCGAGATAGCGTCCCGACTGGTGACGAGCCATTTGATCGACAGCTTGCTGCAGTGAGGCGACACTGCCGTCGTGAAACCAGGGACCTGTGTTAGCCACATTGTGCAGGGTTGGCACCTTGAAGACGTGTCGGTCTTCGTCCCTGCTGGTTCGTGCGTAAAGACCGTCATCAGCTGTGCTTGCTGGTCGATCGTCTCCGTACCAGTCAACCGTCACTCCGAGTTTCTGATAAGAGTTGCCACCCAGATTCACGCCGTTGTGGCAACTTGCACAACCCAGCTCCACAAAGCGCTGCTGCCCGCGACGGGCACGGCGGCTCATGACACCGTCCCCCTCCTCGCTGTCCCCCTCCTCGAACAGCCTGAGAAAAGGTGAGCTGACCCCGGTAAAATTCATGGTTTCGTAATAGGCGATTGCATCAGCCAGATTGGCTACGGTTATTCCATCGGGGTAGAGCGAAGCGAAACTCTGAACATAATCCGGAATACTGTTGAGCACGGCAACCGCACCATCCAGATCGTGACCAAATTCAGCGGGGTTCTGAATAGGTTCGAGCGCC
>JASBUV010000131.1 GCA_030147705.1 Gammaproteobacteria bacterium | reverse complement strand
GGTTCCAGCACGACAAAGACGATGCCGCCGTTGATAATCGACACCAGAAAGCTCGATTTGCCTTGTACCGCGAGCGCCTTCAGCGTTTCGTAGCGCAGCTTGTCTTTGAGCTCGATAGGCGGTTTGGAAGTAGCCTGGTCTTCACTCTTCACTTGTAAACCTCATTCTTAATTTTGCCAGCTTCCTGATCGCGTCATGGTGCCCCATTCATGCTTCTTGTTGGCAAACCAGGCGTATGCACCTTGTATTTTATACAGCATATTCAGCTGTCGATACCCGAAACACTCCAGAAATGAAACGAACAGCATAGCGAGTATGCCGCGAATCCGGGTTGTGCCAGGGAAGGTAATCTCATCGAGCAGGAAACTGACCACTGAGAGCACCATGGATAGCATCACGGCGAAGCCGAACACGATAGCAGAATCAATAGGGCTGACTTTGCCCATGATCAACAGGTAGGCGGTAAACAGATATCCCGCTAGTTCAACGAAAGGGCTCAGCCATTCAAACAGAATAAAGAATGGGTAGGAAACCCAGCCTACGACTCCGCTCCCTTTGGAGAACATCAGATCGCGATTGACATACAAACTCTCGGAGAGACCCCGATGCCATCGTTTACGTTGGGAGGCAAACACTTTCAGACTCTCTGGTACCTCCGTCCAACAAACCGGGTCCGGAATGAACTCCACCCGGTGCTTGATCCCTGCTTTATTGAGAATACGGTACATACGCAGGATCAGCTCCATGTCCTCGCCTATCGTGTCTTTTGCGTAGCCACCCGCCTGAATCACCGCTTGCTTTTTGAACACGCCGAACGCACCAGAAATAATCAGCAAGCCACGTATGCGCGACCAACCGATTCGACCAAATAGAAACGCGCGCAAATACTCGACCAACTGGAATAGCGCCAGTGGATTTTTCGGTAAGCCGCGACTGATCAAATGACCATTTTTGACCTTGCAGCCGTTGGCAACCCGGATGGTGCCTCCGGTTGCGATGACATCCGAATTCGAAAGAAATGGCTGCACGACGCGCAGCAATGCGCTTGGCTCTAATACCGAGTCGGCGTCGATGCAGCAAAACAAGGGGCTGCGACTGAGATTGATCCCGGCGTTAATCGCATCAGCTTTGCCCCCGTTCTCTTTGTCGATCAGGCGAAGCCCATCGATACGTCGCGAGAGATACACGCCACGTATTTTTTCACAGGGGACGCTGATGCGAGGGGCTTCGGGAAATTCCTCCATCTCAAAATAGGATTTCATGACATCCAAAGTATTGTCACTCGACCCATCGTTGACGACCACGATCTCCAGATTGGGATAGTTCAATTGCAAAATCGAACGCAGTGAGGCGATGATGGTCGTGCCTTCGTTGTAGGCGGGGACGATGACCGAGATTGGCGGCTCGAGACCCGTGTACAGTGCTTCGGTTTCATGAGTGCGCTGCTGGCGCAGGTAGTGCCGCAATGAATCGAACGCAATAATATTGAGAACGAGGTAGGAACCTGAACACAAAACGACGTAGATCAGGAAGCCGATAATGATTGCGTGTTCTATGGCGTTCAGGTCGAGCACCAATCCATCTCCTCATAGGCGTGCTGGATTATATCTTTCGCGTACTCATCCTGCAGCGAGGCACGCAGGGCTTCCAGCTTTTGCCACTCGTTTTTGCTCAACTTGCAAATGGCTTGGGCAGTACGATAGCGTAGCCACCACTCGCTGCTGGAGAGCAGCGGTTTCAGCTTTTCAATATCGTCTGGCTGTCCAACCTGACCCATAGCTCTGGCTGCCTGAATGCGCACATAGAGATTGGGATGCTCCAGATAGGGAATAATCGCTTCCCGAAGCCCGGGGAACTCAAACTGCCCGAGCGTGCGCACGATTGCAGCGATTTCTTCTTGTTGCTGGGTGCGTTGCAGGCGATGCAACAAAATCGGCACGAGTGAATCATCATGGCTTTCTTCGGCCAGGGAAATGAAATTCATCACAGTATGGTGTGGCATTCTGTCCAGAAAAGGCTGCAGGAAATGCAACACATCTGAGCCGCCAGCCTGCGAGACGCGGGCGAAAATTTCCGGTGCGTCGGAAGGGAAGCGAAACATCGTCTGAATGATTTCTTTCTCGTAGCCTTTCACGCGTAGCTTGGCTGACACGGTGCAAGCCTGCACAACGAGAAAGAGATTTTCCGAGTTGGTCATTTCAAGTAACGCTTCTCGTGTTTCTTCCGTATCGACGAACTCTATCGCTGCAATCGCGATTCCCTGCAACCAGATTTTGCTGGGCATAATTTCAAACTTGCCGGGATCGAGAATTTGCACGATTGTCTTGTCAAGCCTGGTGCGCCTGGCGAGTTCATCCAGCATCACGCCAAACTTCTCGTTCGCCAGCTCACGATTCTCAAGCCAATATTCCAGGAATATCGGCTTCTCTCCGCGCGAGATCGGTGGATAGGATTCGGGTTCCTCACCTGTGCGCAAGTAACGAAAGACATCGTTCCATTCGGCTTCAACACGACGGCGACGGAAACTGCTGATCAGGAAGCCAACTCTGAAGACGAAAATATAGACGAGGGCGAGAAGTACCAGTATGACCATCACCACAATACCCCAGACCGCATAACTCAAAAAGTCAGGCTTGTCCTGCAGGTAACTGGTCACACTCTGGTACAGGTTCACTTTATAAACCTCGAATTCCTGTTTCCTTCACTTCCTTGAATGGTACCAGAATAGATGACAAACAAATGGGAGTCATCTCTAACACTGATCAACAAAACTGGCAGGTAGATGTGCTGGATCAGGCGACAGGGGGGTCTGCTGGTTCGGTTGCATCAAGGCTCGGGTCGAGCACTTGCTGGAATTCTTCGATGCGGTTGGCAGTGCTGCGGCTTTTCACTTTTGCAATGTGAAAAAGTGCCTCGCCTTCATTCACAAGTGGCAGATTGGTTTTGCCGATAACAACGCCGTCGAAGGGAGCCAGCGCCTGCTTCTCATCATCGCCGAATGGATCGGCGACGACACCCAATACTTCGTTTTCCTTGACCCAGGAGCCCAGTGGTTTGATGAGACGCACGATGCCGCTCTGTGGTGCTCTGACCCAGGTGCTGGACATGGCAACCTCAGTAAAAGGCTGCTTGCGACTCACTTTTGGCGGCGGCAGCATGCCGAGCTCGCGCATTACTGACATCACGCCGCGCACTCCGGCACGTATCGCCATCTCATTAAAGCGCAGCGCTTCGCCTGCTTCGTAAACGATGATGTTGATGCCTTTTTCTTCCACCGCTTTGCGCAAGGAGCCTTCGATTATTTCGCTGGCCAGAATCACTGGAGAACCGAACGCTTTCGCCATGCGTTCGGTTTCCTCGTCATCGAGTACCGCTCGAATATGCGGAAAATTCTCGCGATGAATGGCGGCAGTATGCAGATCTATCCCGTGTGTGCAGTGTGATACCACGTCATCAAGAAAGATGTGTGCGATACGCGCTGCCAGTGAGCCTGAATCCGAGCCCGGGAAAGAGCGATTGAGGTCGCGTCGGTCGGGCAGATAACGAGACTGGTTGATAAAACCGAAAATATTGACGACCGGAATGGCAACAAGTGCGCCGCGCAGTCGGCTGAGCGATTTCTGATTCAGCACGCGACGAATAATTTCCACGCCATTGATCTCGTCGCCATGAATGGCGCCGGAAACGAAGAGGGTAGGCCCCGGCTTCTTGCCGCGGATTACCTGTACCGGCATCTCCAGCTGGGTATGGGTGTAGAGGCTTGGAACGGGAAATTCCAGTGTTTTTCTTTCGCCGGGTTTAATATCAGTCCCGGCGATGCGCAGCACCGAGTTGTCTTTAGCCAATGCAGTGAATCCTCACAAAAGCCTTAATTATCCGCGGCCGCGTGTACGGGTATTACCGGCCTTGGCGTTCTTTTCCATAAACTGGATAATCAATCCGGCCACGTCTTTGCCGGTTGCGGTTTCGATGCCCTCCAGCCCTGGCGAAGAGTTTACTTCCATAACCAGTGCTCCATGGGCTGAGCGCAGAATATCGACACCACATACATTGAGGCCCATGGTACGTGCTGCGCGAACAGCCGTAGAGCGCTCTTCCGGGGTGATCTTGATCAACGATGCGGTGCCGCCACGATGAATATTGGAGCGGAACTCACCTTCTTTGGCCTGCCGCTTCATGGCCGCGACCACTTTGCCATCGACCACCAGGCAGCGAATATCCGCACCGCCTGCTTCTTTGATGTACTCCTGAACCAGCACAGAGGCTTTAAGGCCGAGAAACGACTCGATCACACTCTCCGCCGCTTTCTTGGTTTCCGCCAGTACCACACCGATGCCCTGGGTGCCTTCGAGAAGCTTGATGACCAGCGGAGCACCGCCAACCATCTTGATCAAATCCTGAATATCGTCTGGCTTGCTGGCAAAACCGGTGACTGGCAGGCCAATGCCTTTACGGGACAAGAGCTGTAATGAGCGCAATTTGTCGCGCGAGCGGGAAATCGCCACTGACTCGTTGAGGGGATACACGCCCATCATCTCAAACTGACGCAGTACCGCAGTACCGTAGAAGGTCACTGAGGCACCGATACGTGGAATGACAGCATCCAGTTGATCCAGCACTTCGCCTCGATAGTGCATGCTTGGCTGATGGGTGGTGATATTCATATAGCAGCGAAGTACATCCAATACGATGACTTCATGGCCACGCTCTTCGGCCGCTTCGATCAGACGGCGGGTAGAATAGAGTTTGCGATTTCGAGACAGAATGCCGATTTTCAAGGGAACTTCCTGAAGATTAGTGATTATTGGTCCTTCGGCTGTGAGCCGATGGCAATTGCCTGACACACCCCGAGTCAGACGACTACCTTAGCATATCTACCTGCTGAATCTAGGCCGCCTTTCATGGGCGACCCGAGTGTGAATAGTCACCCACAAGCAGTCGCCGTCAAATTTGGAGCAGCTATATACCACAAGCTGTCCCTGCAGTATCCCACTACTTCGCTTTTTTGCGATATTCCCCTTTGTACTCTCGCATTTATTGCTGAGAAGCAGGCGTCAGGCGGTGCGCAGTTCAGTGCCTGGCTGAATCACACCGGAGGTATGCACGACAGCTCTTATGCCTGCTTTGTGGACAAGTTCGGGCAGGACGGCCTTGTGGACATTCTCGGACAGCCAGCGACACGGTTCGCACAGCTCGGTGCCGAGCAATTCAATATTGCCCAAATAGAAAGTGCGGCCTACGAGCGAGTTCAGATCAATGCCGCTGGTGACAATGCTGCGGCGGAAATCACCGTAGCCAAGATCACTGCCATTATTGGCCAGAAATTCATCAAGCATGTCCTTGTCGATCAGTGTGACCTGATTGATCCCGGCAGCCTTGCCTTGCCCGAGAGCGGCTTCGGCTGCGGCGTAGTAGCGATCTCCCTGAATTCCCATGCCGGTCTCAAGAAAGGCTTCGTTGACTTCCTCGATGACGCCGCGTTTTTCCCTGGCAATATAAATATGTTCCACTTGCGCCATTCAGCGATACTCCATTGTGTTGTTAGTGCCCCGGTCAACCCATGAGCGCCATGTCTACTACATTGAGTGCGGTGTTCATCGGTAGCGCGATATCAGGTGCTCTTCTTGCGATCCGACATCAACGCCATGACCGCACCGGCCGGGTCCTGAATCACGCAAAAATCACTGCCCGCCATGCGGCGCGGCCCGTCGAGTACCTTGCCGCCTTTTTTGACACAGACCTCCGCGCTTTCGTGCACGCTCGGCACCCGGACATAGACGAGCCATTGGGCAGGCAGCTGGGCGTTCGAGCCCCGTGCGTGACACACGCCGGCAATCGTCTCACCGGTCGGCAGATTCATGCAGTAATCGGCATAGCTGCCCATGTCGACCTCTGCGGTTTTCCAGCCAACGACGGCAGAATAAAAATCACGGATGCGAGGCGCATCGGGCACTGTCAGATCGAGCCATTCCACACGGCCCAGTTTGCTGACATCTTTTTTCGGTTCTCTGGTTGGTTCCTCTGCCTGGCCCTCTGTTGTGGCTTCAGCAGGCTGAGATTGTGGATCTGAATGTGAATCACTCATTGGCATTACTCATCGAGAATGTGTGTGGGCAGGCCATCGAGACTGACCTGATTGCGATCGCGCCAGTAATTCTCGATAGGTTCCTTGCCTTTGCTGGCAATCCATTTCGGCATGTTATCGCGCTCTTCGCGGAAATCGTAGAGTGGCACACCGAATCCACATGAGGTTTGTGCGAGATCGAAGTTGAAATCCACGTATTGTCTTGCGGTAGGGTGTGGAGTAAACAGCGCTTCCATCTCGTCCCATTCAGGATCACGTTTGTGTATCGCTTTGGCCTGACCATACAGGCGCAGAATTTTCGGATTGCCATCGAAGGCGCAGAACATGATCGTCATGCGTGAGTTTTGCGCCAGATGGGCAGCGGTTTCGTTACCGCTACCGGTAATGTTTAGCCAGACGATGCGGTTAGGGGAAAGCACCCGCAGTGAGTCGAAACCTTTCGGTGAGACATTGATGGTGCCGTCGTTGGCGGCGGTGCCCACGAAAAACATTTTCTGTTCTTCGATGAAAGTGATCAGGTCTGGAGATAATTCTGGATAACGACGTGCCATAGCGAAAATCCTTTGCTGGCTATGTAGAAGAAGAGGGCTGTCACTACTGAATGGTTGTCACTGCTGAATAGAGTGAAGAAGCGTTTCAGGTGGCAGTCATGGGGTTAATGCCGTGTCCGGAGTGGAGTGCGGGGACGCAGGCATTGTGCTGTCTGCGAGGCCGCATGAGATGACATCAAAGATGACTCTCATTACGGTTCACAAAACGGCTCAAAAAACGATTCGAAAAACGGCTCACAAAATAAAAAGGCCCGAACCGAAGTTCGAGCCTTTATTATCCAGACTACGCAATGCTTAGGCAATAAAACCGGCAGTCTGATTTGGACTGATTAACAAAAATCTAGTCAGGCAAGCTGAACACATACAGCGCATTGCCATGGCTCGGGTAAACAATCTCGGTTGCGATCACGCTCGGCACTGTACGCGGGCTGGTGCCACCGAGTGCTGCGGTCACGGCGATATATTGTTTGCCATCGATGGC
>JASBUV010000129.1 GCA_030147705.1 Gammaproteobacteria bacterium | reverse complement strand
GGCGGTGAGAGTGGGCTTGAGTGTCTCGAGTATTATTCTCATTGATGTCTCCACGAATCTGTTTGGGGGTAGGCCTCACGATTCCAAGCCAGATTAGTGTAAACACATTTAGAGCACTAAAAAACCCTTTCCCGTCGATTTAAAGGAACTCGGTTCGATAGGCAACAAAAAAGGCCGACCGGGTAAACCCGATCGGCCTCTTGTATTGCTATCGCGAAGCGCGTGGCTTAGTCGTTGCCAGCCATTGAGCGCTGCTCTGCTTCTTCGCGCTGGGCCAGAATCTTCTCGTAGCCTTCCTGATCAAGGTGAGTTACCGCGATCCAGGCGTGAGACATCTCGTCCCCAGTTCGGCTGCCACCGTACACCCACTGATCCGGGTCAGGGTTGTTCGGGTTATTGGCCGTATTGTCGTACCACTGCTTGATCACAAGTACTTCACCTGGAGCCAACAGAGGGGCTACTTCAGGATCGTAGATGTGGCTGTGATGCCAAGTGGCGCTCCAGTTGGAAATCTGGCTGACGGGAGTCGTGCGGCCAGTCTTCGGATCGAAGATTTCCAGAGACGCTGCGTTCATACGCAAGTGACCGTGTGGCTGGAAGCTGTCGATACGCACTGGGTGATCGAAGCTGTGGAAGCCTTGAGTCATGGTGTAGCCATGAGGTGGAACGATCAGCTCGCCATTCTCATAACCTTCACGCAGACCGTACAGACGCAGGTCTTGCTGATAGATACCTTCCTGCTCTTCGTAGTCTTCGTCGTGGAACCACAGACCGATCTCTACGACGTTGTCACGAATCATGCCGCCTTCGGCAGTCGCGCCAACACCACCTGGGAACATGTGGATGTCCCAGCGGATCAGAGAGTTGGCTGGGAAAGTACGGCAAACGCCTTCTGGCATCAGCTCGCCCCATTTACCCATGGCGTATTCAGTCAGCTGACCGTACTGCTGCAGCTCGCCGTTTTCGTCGTAGACGTAAACGTCTGAGTTAGCGTGGTGAACAACTGCGCGAGCGTCGCCACGTGGCTTCACCTGAACAGCTTTGATGCAGCGGCTTTCTGCCAAACCTGGATCAACGAATTCTTTACTCCACAAGTCATTACCAGATGCTGGAATGTCGTAAGGAGACGAAGGAATGATCATGTCAGGCTGACCGTATTGCGCAGCAAAGTTCCACTCATTGGGATCAGGAAAATCCGGCTTCTGCGGAACGATGTCAGCATCGCCCAGCGGTGCGCCCTGATTTACCCAGGAAACAATCGCATCAATCTCGTCTTGCTCAAGACGCCAGTCACCTTCCAGATCCTGGATACCGATGTGTTGATCGTAGGCATAAGGAGGCATTTCACGATTTGCCACCTTCAGTGAAATTAAGGGAGCCCACGGACGTACCTGATCATAGGTCTCGAACTGCATGGGACCAATACCGCCTTCGCGGTGACAAACCACACAATTCTCGTTGATGATGTCAGCAACGTGCGAATTGTAGGTCAGTTCTTCTTGTGCCTGAGCGCCTGTTGTGAGGGCCAGCGCTACCGCGCCACCCAGCAGGGCTCCAGACTTACGCACTGATTTCATGTAATTCTCCTCAAAGTAGGATTTTTTTGTGGGCATAAGTTAACCAAAATACTAAGATTTCCGTCGTTTTATGTCCATTAATTACGGTGATTTTCACTGACTAGTTGCAACATTTTGCAACAGACTGTGTCCCACTGATTTCCTGATAAATCGTCGGTTTCGTGGGCTTTCGGTAGAGCTAAAAAAACGGCTGGTCTCCAGAGGAAGCCAGCCGTTCTTTGTGGAGCCGTCTTATTCGACAGTTACACGCTGGAATACATTGGACCAGCAGCATTGGTCGCCATCAGAACTATCCGGGGCTGAGTGGATGTCCACCTTGGTGTGGATCATGTACTCGCCGGGCTCTGAGAAAGTGGCATAGACCTTCACGATGCCGCTGGGACCTTTAACGCTTGACTCGTTCGCCTCTGGCTCAGACCAGCGAGAGTAGCGTGGGTCGCCTTCGCGGTAAGGATTCGTTGGGACAACTGAGTCTACGTGGCGAGTCCAGGTGATCTCACCTGGTCCCTGAAATTTGTTGAACTGAACGCCCATATCCAGTGGCTCGCCGAAACGTGGGTCAGTTTCATCACGAACAGCCGGGTCAGTGACATTCAGCACTATTTCAACTTGCTCGCCCGCGCGCACAGGGTTGCCGGGGAAATCGGCAGTCCAGGCAGAGAGCCCTGGTGAAGCTGCACCGTCCTCACCCAATCCAACCAGAGGCTGCAATGCGCCTTGTGGGCGTGGCAGGATGAAGTCGAGCTCATAGGCGGAGCGACCACGACGGCCGGGCACTTTCAGAACTTCAGAGTTGCCAGTTTTCAGATGCCACCACACGTCAATATCCTGCTCAGCGGCAGGTACAGTGACGGTGAAGACACCAGTGCTGCGACCGGGTGGGAAATGAGTGGGTTGAACTCCGCTGTATTTGGCGGGATCCATGTAGTTGTTTTCTCCCAACGGGATATCAACAGGTACGTCGTTGCGGTTGATGATGCCGTAGGAGAAGCTGGTAGTGCCATCAGGGTTGGCGATCCAGCCTTCGAAAACGGGAATGATCGGTAACCCTTCAGGTGGGCTAAGGCTCAGGAAGCGTGGTTGCTGTGCTGACACGCTTATTGCCGCAGATGCAAAGACGCTAATGAGCAGGGCAGCAACTGTTTTCTTAGTTATTCGCATTGAGATGCTCTCCAAATACACGTTCGATAAAACCATTTTCCCATCTATTCTTAAAAGTCTCAGTATTGAGACGCTGATGGATTCCTTGTTTTCAGCAGTCTGAAATTTGCAGGGTCGGTAGAATAAACGCCTAGATTGCCGCCGTCCAGTTGAGTCGGGGCTTATTTGTGCCTTTATGTCGTTGTTTTTTTACAAATTGTTACAGTACGCGACGCAAGCTACTCTAAGTTTCCCGATTGAAATTTTCTACCGGGATATCCTGCGATTTTTCAGTCTGGTGCCAGATAATAGCGCGAGTAGTTCGCTTTTACAGGGTGCGATGCGGAATCTTTTCACACAAGCCGGAACTGACAAACAAGACAAAACAGTTAGAATAGGCTCACGTGAATGTGCAACCCGGTTTCGTGCAACCGCTCGAAACTTTTTAATTTTTGCTGCTGATATCTTCTGGCTCGTCGCGATCCTGTCACATCGCGGCTCGGCGAAATGGATGCTGCCCAAGAAACGCAGGATGGCTCAATGCCTGATGCTCAACCCGACAAGCTCTACTACGGTTGGAAAATCGTTTTCGCTCTTCTGGTGATTCTGACTTTCTCGAGTGGATTGAGTTTTTACAATCACTCCGTCTACCTCAATGCGTTGGCAACACAATCCAGTTTTTCGGTGAGCAGCGCATCGATGGCAGTGTCTGTTTTCTTTCTGAGTTCCGGTGTTGCCGGCCTGATCGTCGGGCGCATGATTCAGCGAGTCGATACGCGAATCAGTTTCACCGTGGGGGCCATCCTCTGCTGTGTTGCACTGACCGCATTGGCGCACGTGCAGGCGTTGTGGCAGCTGATTATCGTGTACATGATTTTCGGGTCAGGCTTCGCGTCATCGGCGTTGTTGCCGGCGACTACTCTGATTACACGGTGGTTTCGTAAACGTCGGGCAATGGCCTTGTCGATTGCATCGACGGGGCTCTCGCTTGGCGGCGTGGTGATCACGCCTGTAAGCGTATTGATGGTTGAAAGTCTGGGTTTTTCGACAGCAGCACCGCTCATGGGGTTGATGTATCTGATCGGGGTAATCCCGGTAGCCTGGATATGGCTGCGACCTGAGCCTGTATCCCTCGGCTTGAGCATTGATGGCGTCAAATCGGCTGCGCAGGACGGACAAGAGTCCGGACCTGGCAGTGTCGAACGTGTGGATGCTGCAGAGAATGGCATGAGCCTCGCTCAGGCTCGCAAGCTGTGGCTGTTCTGGGGGATTTGCATTGGTTATGTCTTTCTGATGCTTGCCCAGGTGGGCGGTATTGCACACCAGTATGGATTGGCCAGAGAGATGCTCAGCGAGGCGCAGACTGCGCTGGCAGTCGCGATTCTGCCCATCGCCAGTATTATAGGTCGCCTGATAGGCGGCTGGCTGGTCGAGCAGATGTCGATTCGACGTTTCGCAATCATCGTCATGATCATGCAGGCCGTAGCACTATCGCTCCTGTCTGGGGGATTCAATCCGGTGAGCTTGTGTCTGGGCCTGTTTCTGTTCGGTTCAAGCGTCGGCAATTTACTGATGCTGCAACCGCTGCTT
>JASBUV010000117.1 GCA_030147705.1 Gammaproteobacteria bacterium | reverse complement strand
GAACAATATTGCCAACATCACACTCCACGAGCTCGGCTTGAGCGATAGCAATGGCAAGTTGCCCTTCTTCGCTCCAGGCGGCTCCAACAAAGGTGTCGGCTCGTTCGACAGCGAGAGCCAGGAACGCGGCAATACCCCTGCAGGCGAACTCGCCATCGCCTGCGGCGATGAGTACTTTGCCCAGCAAGGTATCGAGCATGTGGATTTGATGAAGATCGATGTCGAAGGCTTCGAGCGCAAGGCACTGGTCGGGCTGCGCGAGACGCTGGAGAGATGCCGCCCACTCATCGCCTGTGAAATTACTTACGGCCAGCCACTCTCCTTCAAGAGCCGCGAAGACCTGCTGGCCTGCCTGCCGGAGAACTATGAGCTGTGGCAGTTCAACACCCGTAAGGCAAACGGCAAAACTGCTCGCCGCCGCGGCGCGAAAGCCAAACGCAGTGGGGCCTATGAGCTTATTCCTGTAACGGGATGGCGCGACCGGGATCAGGACGATCTCATCGCGGTGCCAGGTGAACTGCGGGATTGTCTGCCCGTGCGCTCCGGAGGCTAACACTCGCCGCGCGAAGAAAAGCCCGCCTCCAGAAACGAAGCGGCCCAGCGCCAAGAATTCAATCCGGGCGTGGGCCTGTCTTTCACTTCGTATTACTACTACTTACACCTAAAAGCATCGGCTTTACTGCAGGTTTCTTTAGTAAGTTACTGGTTTTTATACCTTTGATCAATACCTCTTTGCTTGTGAATCAAACTCGAGAAATTGATTGACCGAAGTCTTTTATTTCCATTATTCTAGAATTATGGAAATAAATACTGCTATTCAAAGTTTCTCCAGCCTCGCCCAGGAAACACGCCTTCAGGCTTTCCGCCTTCTCGTAGAGGCAGGCATTACGGGGATGCCAGCAGGCAAGTTAAGTGCTGCGCTGGAGACTCCAAACAACACACTCTCCTTCCATCTCAGCCACCTGACATCAGCCGGTCTGGTGAAGGCTCGAAAGGAAGGACGCTCAATTATCTATAGTGCGAATTTCGCAGCAGTTCAGGAGCTGATCGGTTTTCTGGTCCGTGATTGCTGCTCTAAGGAATTCGCGAGTATCCGTGAAGGCAGCGGCTCTGGCAGGTCAATTATCGAGCTTATGGAGTGCTGTCCTTCAGACTTGAATCACGAACCCGAACATGGAGGCTAGTTAATATGAAACGCATGCACATTCACATCGGCGTCGACGACATCGCGACTGGGATAAGCTTTTACTCGGCCCTGTTCGGTACCGATCCGGTAAAGATTCACTCCGATCATGCCAAATGGATGCTGGAAGATCCGCGACTCAACTTTGCCATTTCTACAAGGAGTGCCAAGGGTGTCGATCACCTCGGCTTGCAGGTGGACAACTCAGCTGAACTGGAAGAGCTCCGCGATCGCATGCAAGCAGCACAATTGAGCACGTTCGATGAAGGCGAAACGATTTGCTGTTACGCCCGCTCAAACAAGTCCTGGGTGACAGACCCGTCCGGGGTAGCCTGGGAGACATTCGAGACCATGCAAGATGCCGATGTCTATTCAGCATCTGTCGACAATGATGCATCCCCCTGCTGCACACCTGAAACGAAAGGCCAACCGGGCTGCTGCGAACCAAGCGAGAAAACTGCAGGCTGCTGCGCTTGATTGCGGCAGCCAGCAGTGCCGTTTAGGGATTTTGGGCAGACTCAAGGCGCCTGATTCGCATATTCACCATCTCAACAAAGAATGAGAACGCCATTGCGAAATACAGGTAGCCCTTGGGTATGTGAGTTCCCAATCCTTCACCGATCAGCGCCAAGCCGATCAGGAGCATATAACTCAGTGCCAGCACTTTGACAGTAGGATGTCGGGCGATAAAGTCACTCACCCTGTCGATCGCGAGCACCATGATCAGCATCGAAATTGAGAGTGCGGCTATCATGATGGACAGGTGATCAGCTATCCCAATTGCCGTCATCACGCTGTCGAAACTGAATACGATATCCATCAACGCGATCTGAATGATGACGGTTGCAAATGCAGAACTCTTGCGCGCCTGCACAGATCGGGCGTCACCCTCAATCTTGTGATGTATCTCCAGCGTGCCCTTGGCAAGCAGAAACACTCCACCGAGAATCAGCAAGATATTGCGCCAGGAAAATTCCACGTCAAATACAGAGAACAGAATGGTTTCCAGATGGGCCACCCAGAAAGCCAGACTGAGTAGAATGAGGCGTGTGACCAGCGCAACCCCCAGACCGACCTTCCTGGCCAGCGGCTGCTGATTCTGGGGAAGCCTCTCTGCAAGTATGGTAATCAGGATGAGATTATCAATACCGAGGATGATCTCCAGCACGGTCAGCGTGAGAAAGGCTATCCAGATTGAAGGCTCTAACAGAAATTCCATGCGTCGACACCGATAATTTAGAGGGGGACAGATTTATTTTTGTGCTTCTCGACACATAGGTTTCAGATTATACCGGAGACATAGGTTACACATTTAAGTAACTTAAAGGGGGCAGATTTATTTTCCGAGTACAGAGATAAATCTACCCTCTTATTCCGGAAAGCGGGCTTGTCTGGTGCAGAGTCTGGCAGGATTGATTCGTATTTCAGCTTAGCTGAAATACTCACCCTGCGGGCGGCGTTCCGCCGACTGCGCCGCTTGCGCGGCTTTGATTCGAAATTTGCGTGGGCGCAAATTCCTCACCCCTGCGGGGCGGCGCTTTCGCCGTCTGCGCCGCTTGCGCGGCTTTCGAACGTAAAACCTTCCTATCCTTCGGG
>JASBUV010000102.1 GCA_030147705.1 Gammaproteobacteria bacterium | reverse complement strand
GAAAGTTTTAAAGCTTGGTTTCATTATTATGCTCCTCTCAAATAGTGCGCCGATGCTACGCCCAAGACTGGAGTGGGTCAACCGGGCCGATCCGCGCGATTTATTCTTCGTCTTCGATTTCGCGCTGTAATTGCGCATAGGCAATCGAATTCATTTCCTGAGCTCGATTGTCGAAGACAATCTTCTGCAAAATCACCGGTATGGCTTCATGAAAATCATCGACATGCAGATAGGCAGCAACATTGCCATCCATGGGATCAAGCGCCAGCTGACGCAGGTCGTTGCGATGATCTTCAGTGATAATGATTACAGGGGTTGGACTGCGAAGTGGGCTACGTCGCTCATCCTTCCGAATTCGGAACAGGAACTGATCGCGTGGTCGCTTGTAATTGTTCCACCCGGTTATGACGCAACTCAGGCGGTTGGTTAACATGCCGAACATTCGATCGTATTGGCGCAAGGCTTCGATGGCATTTACTTCATTGTAAGTATTAATAGCCGTATAGAGGCCTGTCTTACCGATGATCTTCGCGCAATCGTCGACCAGTTTGTTATTGAGGTCGTAGAGAAGGACTACTGGCTTGAAACTCATGGCTGCAAATGCTGGTTGGTTTTCTTGTTATTGGTCTGACTTTACAAATCTATGCGCTGCAATCAATCAGGAAGACCGGAACACTATATTGCTGGTAATAGGATCCCGCGTTGTCCGGGTTGCGTTGGCAGGAACAGCCTTGTCTTCATAGCCAAAGCTTATCCCGAATAGTATTTTGGTGCCATCCTGAATATCGAAAACTTCTCGCACCAGATCAGGGTAATTGCGCATCGTGCCCATTGGACAACTATGAAGTCCATAGGCAACCATCGTCAACATCAGTGTCTGAGCCCACATCCCTACATCTATGGCCACGGTTGTACCGAAATTCGGGTTCATGCCAACGAACGCAATGTGGGGAGCATCGAAAAACTCAAAATTCCGCAGCACGGCCCGCTGCCTGCCTTCCCTGTCGTCCCGCTCAATCCCCATTTTCGAATAGAGGGCAACCGCACAATCCACTTGACGCTTACGGTACTCATCCTTGAAGTCCCCGCGATACTCATAGTCTGGATTGGCAGGCACGCCATTGCGTGTGTTTTCGACCATCTGTTGACGCAATCGGTCTTTCAACTCACCCGAGGCGACATACACCTTCCATGGTTGTACATTGCAATTGGAAGGGGCTTGCTGGGCAATAGTAAAAATCTCCTGCAACACAGAGTCTGGCACAGGCTTGTCGAGAAAACCTCTCACCGAACGACGCGCATAAATCGCATCGATCAGATCCAGTTTGGGTCGTGTCTCCGAATCGTTCTCCGCCACCCCTTCTCCCTCGCCTTTCAACTGACCATCTACTGCCACGTTGCCACCTCGCCTTCCTGTCCGGGTTGTCCGCTGATTAACTGAGAATGCGACCGCCATCAACATCTACTGTTGTGCCGGTTACGAATTTGTTATTCATCACGAACAACAAACCCTCTGCCACCTCTTCTGCAGTACCAGGACGCTTGATCAAATGCGTAGTGGTCATGCCTTGCAAGTTGGCCTGTTTCTCTTCACCCATGAAATCAAACATGGCCGTATCGATCGTGCCAGGTGATACAACATTGACCCGAATCGGCGCCATTTCCACAGCCAGACAACGCACCATGTTTTCCACCGCAGCTCCGACACAGCTCAGCGGGGATTGTGCAGGCCTGATCTTTCGTGCCGGCGAGCCGCTCACCAGAGTGATTGCCGCATCATCGGCAAGATAAGGCGCGCCTGTACGGACAACTTTTGCGTAGCCCCAAAGTTTGTCATAGGCTGCTTTCCACTGCTCTTCCGTCTGCTCAAGGAATGGCTTCAGTGTGCGCTCTCCTCCCACTGCTGCAGAGACCAAATGGTCAATTTTTCCTACTTCCTTGAAAATTGCCTCCAGCGCCTCAGCATCGTGAGTGTCTGCCTGCCGCACTTCAAATTTTCCAGCGCTGGCTGCCCGCGCTTTTTCCAGATTGGCTTCGCTTCTGCCTGCCGCCCAGACCTTGGCTCCTGCCTCGCTGGCAGCTATGGCTGTAGCCAGACCTATCCCAGCTGTTCCACCTATGATTACGACATTCTTACCGGCCAGGTTATTAACCGCCATGTTACTCTCCTGTTTATTTCCTGCTTAACTGCTCTTGGGCTTGCCTGTACCTGATTCAACTGCCAGACACGCCTGGGTGATAGGTTGATAGTGCTCTGTATTCCCCTATTTGCTGCAATATTGCCCGTGCGAAAAGCGCGACAACGCGCAATGAACTTGCCAGCATACAACCTCAAACCGGAATCCGTTCAGGTGAGGCAGGTAGTCGGTGGAGCAGCTAGATAATCTGCTTCATCGATCACGCGAGCATGCTACCATACCCCTTCAGTGATTCCCCAACTCACAGACGAATCAGTCGTCGCGACTGCAAAGGAGTGACCCATGCGCCATACCCTCAAGACCCTGACATGCCTGTGTGCGATTCCCTTGATAGCAACTTCCTGTACCTGGGTGGCGCTAACCCCAGAAGGCGAAGGAGTCAGCGTACGAGAAATGTCAGCGGTATCAAACTGTCAGCGTATCGGCCGGGTTACCTCTCGCAGCACAGCAGAAGTCGCTCGTGTTGATCGATCTGCTGAGGCAGTACAAAACGAGTTGTTGGTGCTGGCACGCAACGAAGCAGGAACACTGGGTGGCAATGTAATCGTTCCTGATTCCGTGATTCAGGACGGCTCGCAAAACTTTATAGTCTATAACTGCCCCTGATTGCCCCGGATTCCGGTACCCGGAAGCCCTGAAATCCGCTAAGTTAGACCCTGTTTTGAACCAGTCGGGGTATCTGACCGACCTGTATGGATCGACTTGCAGCAATTGAGGAGCACGTCAGGATTATGCAGCGTTCTTACTGGCAGTTCTGAACCAGGCACCTCCGTGACTCGTCTACAGCAGAGCATTACAGTGACAAACAACAAGCAACTCAAGCTCAGCCTGCAGGCTACCCCTATCCGCACCAATCAAGTCTGAATAACAAATAACAGGCAGACAACATTGATCTGCCGGAGAGTGTTATGGAGAGAATACTGCTCAGACTCAGTACAGCGTTCGGCGAAGTGCCAAACGCCATATTGAAATACAAAAGCTTTGTACTTAGCGGTCAGATAATTCTTACGGCATTGATGGTGTGGGGAATCTTCACCCGTACCGAATTGGACATGACGACAGACAGCTTCCTGGACCAGGAAGACCCTGCCATGTTCGCCCTCAATGAATACCGTCGCCAATTCGGCAGCGATGACTCAGTGTTTCTGGTCTACCGCGCCAAAGATGGCGATGTCTTTTCCCGAGCCTCACTGGAGGCCATTCAACAGCTCACCAATGACCTGCGCTTCTGGAGAGAGCTGGACCCTGCCGATTATCCTGCTGCAATTAACGGCATCGAGCTCGATTTCGAAGAGCTGAACCATATTCGACGCGTGCAATCCATTGCCAATGTTCGCTTTCAGGAGAATGTGGGAGACACGCTGCTTTCCAATCGTCTTGTACCGGAACAACTCCCTGATACAGAAGAAGAATTACGCGCGATAAAAGAGAGAGCTCTCGCCCAGGAAGATTATTTGCTTGCTTTCTATTCCGCAGACGCGCGCTACGGCGCGATCATGATTCAGACAGATTTCGGCGCGCAACCGGTTGAAGACTACGTGCCCGCTGTGGATGCGGCAGATATTTCTCTGGACGAAAGCTTCCTCGATTTCGATGCGGGTATCTCTGGTGATGCCGTATTTCTCGAATTCGACGAATCAGCCGAGATTCAGGAAGTCTCGTTCGAGCCGGTAGATATGCTCGGCTACACGAATTTTCACGTTATTACCAAGGCACTCTACGACAAGTACAGCGACCAGTTCGATTTTTACCCGGTGGGAAATCCACCGATGATGGAATTCATGATGGAAATGCTCAGCCAAATGATGGTACTGGGCATTTTGATGGTCGCGATCTTTACCCTGCTCCTGTGGATTCTCTTTCGATCATTCAGCGCAGTGTTGTGGCCCATGGTTACGATTGCGCTCAGCATGGCCTGGACCTGGGGAACAACGGTGTTACTGGGGATCACGATTTCACAAATGATCTCGCTAACAGTGTTACTCGTCTTCGCTGTCGGCATAGCAGATTGCGTGCACGTGATGAGTGCCTATTTCAGTTTTCGTCGCAATGGCAATGAGCACTACGCGGCCTTGTCCTACGCCTACGAGAAAACCGGTCTGGCAATCATGGTCACATCGATTACAACTATGGCTGGCGTGTTGGCACTGACATCGTCGGATCTGATTCCGATTCAGGTATTCGGTTTTATGTCTGCCGCTGGTGTGTTCATGGCGTTTCTCTTTACCGTGATCCTGTTACCGATTCTGCTGGATATTTGGCACCCGGGAGCGGCAAACACCAATGACGCCAGCTTTGCGGACCGCCTGGGCAAGCGTTGGACCGACCTGTATGTTGGCCGCAAATTCGCCATCGCGCTTACCTATGTCATCGTGGTTTACTATTTTCTGGGACCCTTCGTTGGCACCTATATCGTTGCCATCACGTCGCTCACCTATGTGGTTGTGAACTGGCAGAAACAGATACTCAGCTTCGTGCCATATCTTGTAGCCAGACAGCCCTGGTTAATTCTCATCACCTTTCTGTCTGTGCTTGGCATCTGTGCTTATGGAACCAGCCAGGTCCGAATTGACAGCAACATGACTGAGCTCACGCGCGAGGGTAGTGTCATTAGAGTTGCCTATGAAGTCGTCGATGAAAACATGGCCGGTGCACAATCCATGGTCATCATGGTGGATACCGGGCAAACAGATGGTTTGTACAACCCACGCCTCTTGCAAGCGATCGATGCCCTGCAGACTCGCATCGAAAACCGCTATGCCGATCAGGTCTCACGCACGAATTCACTGGCGAATATTGTTAAAGATACCTACCAGATAATGAACGATGATGATCCCGACTATTATGTGATCCCGGACTCCGAACAGATGATTTCGCAATTACTCTATCTGTTCAACAGCGCCAATCCTGAAGACCGGCGCAGCCTGGTTTCTGACGATTACAGCCGATCCCACATCACTCTCAATATCTACAACGCAGGCTCTTATCAGTATCAACGGTTTTTTGATGAGATAGGAGTGGAAATAGAGGAAACGTTTGCCGATCTGGAATCCGAGTTTCCGGAACTGGATGTCTATCTAACCGGTTCGATGGCGTTATTGATGCGCATGGCTGATGAAGTTGCTCGCTCACAGTTTTCCAGTTTCAGCGTAGCCATCGCTGTGATCAGCGTCATCATGATAGTCACACTGGGCTCGCTGCAGGGCGGTTTCATGGCCATGATACCCAACATCATTCCTGCACTCCTCGGGTTCGGATTGATGGGCTTGCTGGGCATTTCGCTCGACACCGACACGCTCCTCATTGCGCCGCTGATTATCGGGATCGCAGTCGATGACACGATTCACTTTATGACCCACTACCGTGTTGAACTGATAAAAACAGGCAGTATCAGTGAGGCACTGCGGACAACTATACGCGATGTTGGGCAAGCTGTTATGTTTACGACCATGGTGTTGGGGCTTGGCTTCGCATTGCTCAGTTTTTCAGACTATTTGGGCATGGCGAAAATGGGATTTTTCGGTTCAGCCGCAATCTTCGTTGCCTTGTTGTGTGATCTGTTTCTGATCCCTGCCATGATCATGATTTTCAAGCCCACGTTCGGGGTCAAGAACGCTGACACCCGTATCACATTCATGGAGAGAGCAGCATGAAGAAACCTTACAGATTCGCTGCAGCGCTAATACCACTCCTGACCTGTAACTCAGTCATGGCCCAGGAACTGACTGGTCGGGAAATCATGGAGCGTGTAGAAGACTTTCAGTTGGCCACTTCTGACTCGGCATTCAACCGCATGCAGTTGTCTACCTGCCGCTTCGGGATTAGCGACAATCGCATCACCTGCGCCGAACGGCCACGGGTCAAGGCACTGGAATCGGTGAGTAAGAATTACGGCGAGGAAGGGAAGGATACCAAAGGTATAACTATCGTTCTGGAACCGGCGGCTGAGCGCGGTATCGGCATGCTCACATTTTCGTACGACGACCCTGAACGGGATAATGAGACCTGGCTCTATCTGTCAGCACTGGGCAGGATCAAGCGAATTGCCAGCGGCAACTCCGATGATGACTCCGAACCCGCATCGGTTTTCGGTTCCGAATTCACTACCGAAGACACTGACACCGGCAAGCTGGAGGAGTACGAGATCAATCTACTTGAAGACACCACAGAGGCAGGCCGCGAAGTCTGGCAGATTGAAATGATTCCCAATGAGGAACGGGCAAGAAAATCGCGCTACTCGCGCACCGTTTCCTATATCGACAAGGAGCGCTGGGTTCCGCTAAAAGTGGAGATGTATGATCAGTATGGCACGGAGATCAAGCGACTGCTCGCCTCCCGAGTCGAAGAGATCAACGGCGTTTGGATGGCGCGTTCTCTGACGATGATGAATCTGGTAAGTAATCGCCTGTCCAATATGGCGATTCTTGAAATCAATCTCGGAGTTGAAGTTGACGATGAATTTCTCACTACCCGAACGCTTACGGATGTGGCATTTCGAGAGGCTGAGCTTCAGGAATTGCGCTCCCAGGTTGATTGATAATTGATGTCTGGTTTCCGATTGTGCAGGCTGCTGGGCCTGATGTTGACTTGCTACGCCTCAAGCGCAATGAGTCAGGATACAGCCACAGTCCTTGATGACGACGTTGGTTTCGATGCTGATTTCGGCTTTGAAGAAAATCTGTTTGATGCATTTGACGAAGACTCCGAAGCAAGTCAATCAACACTGCCAGAGTGGTTGAGCCATTTTACCGTGCGTCTGAGCCAACAGGTTTCGGCTCAAGTCAACGAACACAGCATTGATTTTGGCCCTTTCGGCTCTCTGCCCAAGGACCGGGAAATCGAAACCAATCGTTTTGGCATCAATCTCCGCTATCAAAACCCCTTCGCGCCCGGTTGGTTACTACAGGGCAGCGCCCAATACCGCGTCTACTGGAATGAAGACTACGAATACCGAGCCAATGGCAATAGCCTGGAAACTGAAGGTCGGGTAAACGAGCTTTTTGTCCAACGCAGTTTCGCCACACAGAGCTTCAAGTTAGGCAAACAGACCGTGGTCTGGGGTGAGACCGTTGGCAATTCGGTTCTCGATGTTATCAATCATGTCGAATTTAGAGATTTCAGTATTATTGACATTGAGGACGCGAGACTGAATCAATGGATGTTGGTCTGGGATTACTTCGGCTCGGACAATAGCAGT
>JASBUV010000095.1 GCA_030147705.1 Gammaproteobacteria bacterium | reverse complement strand
GTGCACTTCAAATTCATGAATCGCCTCCATGCCCAGATCTTCGAATGCAACCACCTTAGCCGCCCGTATGGCTTTGGATACCAGATAGGCGGCTCCGCCCACTGCCATCAGATACACTGCCTTATGTTGCTTGATCGCATCGATTGCGATTTGCCCGCGCTCTGCTTTACCAATCATTCCCATCAGCCCGGTTTGCTCCAACAATGGACCGGTGAATTTATCCATGCGTGTCGCGGTCGTTGGCCCTGCTGGACCGATTACCTCATCACGCACCGGATCGACCGGGCCCACGTAATAAATAAACCGGTTTTCGAAATCGACGCCTTCCGGGAGTGGATCGCCACTCTCCAACATGCCTAACAAGCGTTTGTGGGCAGCATCACGACCGGTCAACATCTTACCTGACAGCAGCAAGGTATCACCGGGTTGCCAGGTGGCGATCTCTTCGCGAGTCACTGTATCGAGATTTACCTTGCGCGCTCTTGGGCCCACATCCCAGGTAATTTCGGGCCAGTCTGACAGACGCGGCGGTGCCAGTTCTGCAATACCGCTGCCATCAAGAGTGAAGTGTGCATGACGAGTCGCAGCGCAGTTGGGAATCATTGCTACCGGTAGCGAAGCTGCGTGTGTCGGATAATCCTTGATCTTGATGTCGAGAACAGTCGTTAACCCACCAAGACCCTGCGCGCCAATACCGAGCGCATTGACCCGGTCCATGATTTCCAGGCGCAGCTCTTCGACCCGATTCGAAGGCCCGCGTTCACGCAGCTCATGAATATCGATAGGGTCCATGAGTGATTCTTTGGCGAGAACAGCTGCCTTTTCAGCCGTGCCGCCGATACCCAGCCCCAGCATACCTGGCGGACACCAGCCCGCGCCCATCGTCGGCACAGTTCTTTCTACCCAATCCACGATGCTATCGCTGGGGTTGAGCATCACCATCTTGGCTTTGTTTTCCGAGCCGCCGCCTTTGGCTGCGAGTTTCACATCGATAGTGTTGCCTGGCACCAGTTCCATGTGAATAACCGCGGGGGTGTTATCCCGAGTGTTCTGACGTTTGCCTGCTGGGTCATTCAGTATGGAGGCGCGCAATACATTATCGGGATGCAAATAGGCGCGTCGCACGCCCTCGTTGACGAGTTCTGCTACTGAGTAACCACCTTCCCACTGCACCTGCATTCCGATCTTCAGGAACACAGTGACAATCCCGGTATCCTGACAGATCGGCCTCTGCCCTTCTGCACACATGCGCGAATTGATGAGGATCTGCGCCATGGCATCTTTCGCCGCTGGCGATTCTTCCCGCTCATACGCGTCGTGCACCGCTTTCACGAAATCCAGCGGATGGTAATAGGAAATGTATTGCAATGCGTCGGCAACGCTTTGGATGAAATCGTCATTCTTGATCAGGGTCATGGTACTGCACTCAGGCTTGTGGGATGTCAGCTCATTAGCAGCTCTTCCGCGGGCACTGCGATACACGTTACGTGCCGGGCCCAAAAGAGCTGAGATTCAGTAAGGTATTTTAACAATCTGCGAGCGCCATTGCTCGCTGAGATGGGCGAATTGATTGTATGAGTCGGCGTTACCGACACGGCAAGAATAGCATTCCGACTACTGCAGCAGAAAGTCCTTGGCGGCGTTGATTTTCTGCGCGAGATAACTGCTACCACCGCGATCAGGGTGCATTTTCTGCATCAGAGCACGATGCGCACGAATGATTTCATCCTTGTCGGGGTCGCCTTCCAGGCCAAGAATTTCCAATGCCAGTTGGCGCGTCATTGTTGACTCAGAATCAGTCGATGATTGTTGCCCAGTGCTCCCAGCCTGCTCTCGCCAGTTCTCATGGGAACGCTCCAGATAGGCTTCCAGCAGCTGCACGGAATCAGGATCGGACGCACAGGAACGATATAGCTCAATCAATTGTTCCAGAGTCAGATCAGACAAGCGCCGACTCGCGAATTCGCCGTCGAGAACCTGACCATCCAGATCGCCCGTGGCATGATCCAGCTCCATAGCAAGATAGTGTGTGCGGATTTTGGAGGTCTGGTTACTCTGGCTCGCGTTGGCGCTGGCCATTCTGGATTTGAACATTCCCCAGAAAGGCGCCAGACGAAGCAAGGTTGGCAGAAAGCGCAAGATGAATGCGGCAGCAGCACCGAGTGGGGCGAAGATGAAATGCACGGGCAGTCGACCCAGCACGACCAGTACTGCCACCACCAGCAAGGCTGCAACGATCACAAAAAGGATTCTGGTTTGCCGCGGCGTCAACGAAAAGCGCTTACTCAGTGACCTGACCAGATAATAGGCCAGCACCGGCAGGACCAGTAGTACTAACAATCGAAAAATCATGGGTGAGGGATTTTACTCAGGATTTGAGCTGTTGCTCCAGTAACTTCACGGTTTGCCCGGACTTACTCGAGAAATCCCGCAAGGCCTTCAAGCCCCCCGCTGCATACACAGCAACGGCACGCAACAGGTCGCGCAATTGACCTGCACTCGCAGAATCGAATTGGGAATACGCTCCGCCTGACAGCCGACAGAGTTGCTGAAAGGCCTGTCTGACGTGCGGGTCGCCCCGCTCTTGAAACATGAACAATGGCACATTCAGCATACCCAGCTTGCCAGCGAGGTCAGCCAATCTGTCCAGACTCTCTTCCATCGCATCGCCAATAAATACAACGCCGCGCACTTTGCGCCGCCCGTTCTCAGCTATCGCATGGCGCAAAACTTTCTCCAACTGGGTCGCTCCCGCCTGACAATAAATGCCCGACATGATTTTCAGCAATTTGGCTGAATCACTCTGCCAATCACTGAAGAAGAACTCACCATAGCCGCGAAAATAACAAAGCTGCACATTCAGCCCACCTAGAGATTGTGTGCTGACAAACATGTCGGTCTGCAACTGTGAAGCCACATCCCAGGTCGCCTGCCTGCTGGCAGTCGCATCCAGAGAAAAAATCAGACGCGCATCACCAGTCTTGCCCACGGCAACAGGAGGCATACTGGCCACCTTCTGCAAAAAGTTGTCGACATCACTGCGCTTGGCGATAGGCTTGCCTTTACCTTCTTGCGCCTCAAGTGAAGACTTGCTACCTGTTTTGAATAAATCCTTCATCAGTTCAGAATAGCTCAGCTAGTGAATCGCAGGCAACCGTTCACACAGCCAGCGATCGCCTACCGCCAACGACCTCAATTCGATCGTTGCACGGTCGAGACGTCGCAGGTGATGACGACGGGCTACGAGATGAAGCCATCGCGCATTGTAAAGAATGGGCCATTACTCGCGATCAATCCCATCAACTTGCAAGCGAGTTGCGAGCAACCAGAATCCAATCGCTCACTTCTGGTAAGCGCTTAATACAAGACTTGATTGCAATTTTTCTGATCTGGCGGAAGCGGTTGATTTGACGGAATGGCAATTCATTCGGTAGAAATCGTAGCGACTGAGAGATTGCAGAGTAGAAACTATTCCTTCCTATTCGAATGAGTGCAAATTCGGCAACTCAGCCGTGCGTCACTTCTACCTTGACTTCCATGCTCTTCAACGCATTTGACGGGCCAACAAAACTCCCTGTTACCGGCATCGTCTGGCGAATGTCTCGTGCGACGGCAATGGGTACCAAATTAAATCCACCAACGCTGCGATTCGTTGGATCAAACGTAATCCATCCTGCTCCGGGCACGTACACTTCAGCCCAGGCATGTGTCGAACCAGCGCCAGCAGAACCAACAAGCGATTGCTCGGAATCATAGAGATACCCGGAAACAATACGAGCGCCGAAACCAAGACTGCGGACAGCATCGATGAAGAGGACCGCAAAATCCCGACAAGACCCGCTGTTGGTCATCAGGGTTTGCTCTGGAGTTTGAACTCCCTCATGCTCCCGAGCCTGATAAGTAATGCGCTCAGCCACCCCGTTGGAAATTTCTTTCAGCAGCTCAAGAGTTTCACAACCTCCTGGCCTAACAAAGCCTTGTGCCCAGTCCCTGAGTTTTCCAGAGGAATCCAGATAACCCTGTAGCCGCAACGCGCCAAGATCTGTCATTTCATCTTCGCTGAGAAGAAAAGGATAATACGCTGCGGACGCAGAAATATCGAAGACAGGCCATTGATCTTCATCTAGTGTCAATTTCAGGAAGCTCTCAATTTTCAACGTATCAGACGGCTTCTGTGGAATGGCTATCGCGACGGAATTTCCGAACACATCATGAGACCAGGTCAACGCTGATGCGGGATGAATCTCCAATTCGTGCTTAATTAGTCGCAGGTTTCTGCTTTCACGCGGCCGAAGCATGAGCTTGTGCGGCCCAAATTTTAATGCGTGCCAGTAGGAATAAGTAGTGCTGTGATGAATCTGAAGAGTTACCAATCTAGAACCTCATATCCATGCGAGCCGTCAATCTGTTGCAGGGAAACCCTGCTAGTGAAGTAACTCTTTGCGGAATAAGATTTTAATGAGTGAATTTTACTGAACAGTTGATAAGTTCTGTTTTTAGTATTTTCTGAATCGCAGAATCTTGCCTTTGAAATCTCCCTTATCGAAAGACCGGCTGAAACCTTCTATTTCAGAAACCAGAAACCCCATGCTCTGCATCCGGTAACGAAAATTATTACCGTATCCACGTCCTCCTTCCACAAGAAGAATTTCGGAACGAGGATTGGAATACTTTTTGATAAACAGGGAGAGGGCCTTAGGGTGGACTTGCTCATACAGCAAATCACTGCCAATCAACAGATCGAAAATTCCGATCGCTTCTATCCGACTGTCTTCCCACGCCGTCCGAAAAAACGGGATGTGACGACCACTATTGAGTTGCGAGTTATACTGAAGAAAATCTCCAGCGCAGGGATGCACATCTGTGGCAGATACGTCCGCAAGCCTTTCATTCAGCACCAGGCTTGCCAGACCGATTCCGCAACCCATTTCCAGAATACGCTTGCTATCAATATCATAGCTGGTCATCAATCGAGCCAGAATTTCTCCGGCTGGCCATACAACCCCGAACAAGGGCCAGGAGGCTGAAGAAATGCCAAGCGCCTCCGCCTCGCCCAAGTCGTCAGCGAATTGCTGTCGATCGCGAAGAGTTCGGTAATGGATATCGTACTTCCCGATCTCCGCAGTATGGTAGCGGTAGCGAATGGAAGTCATAGCTGTTCCAGAAAGGAAACTTTCAGACTACCGTTTCTGCACCCCCATCGCGCTACTATGCACAATGGGAGACAGAAGATCTCGATAGCCGGGGAATCAGTCACAGTGACTGATTCGTGCTAGCGGAAGGCAATCAAGCAATGCAAATATTTTCAGCATTCGGGCCTTTTTGCCCTTGGGTCACGTCAAACTCTACGCGCTGTCCTTCTGTCAGCGATTTATAACCACCGCTAGTAATTGCGCTGTAATGAGCAAAGACATCCGCACCGCCTTCACGCTCGATAAACCCAAAGCCTTTTTGTCCATCAAACCATTTTACGGTTCCAGTTGTTCGTTCTGACATAATAAAAATCCAATAATTAGAGTAAGTAACCCAAATCGAGAATCCGCTTGGGCTCGAAGGCGAGAAATTGCCGGGTACTTAAAGACTACAGAGCGAGGTGATACTAAGAAGACGTCGAAATGGGGACTAAAAATAAGCTGCTAATGTTCAAGCTGCTGCCACGGTACAGGTGTTGGTAATCCCGGTCAACCTAATTAAAATATATTTTCAGCCGGCCAAGCTATCACAGAAACATGGCAACGAAATACTGAGCAGCCAGCGGGAGGGTGAGTACTCAAAGTACGGACCGATTGAGGACACCCAGCAACGCAGTGCGAGACAGCAAGGCAAGCCCAAACAAAGACTGTCACCACCAGCCTGGGTTTTTCGCTCCTGACGCAGCAATTTTTTTCTCAGACAAGGCGCTGGGACCCGCAGGGAGGGAGCGTACACAAGGTACGTGACCGACTGAGGACACCCAGCAACGCGGTATGAGGAAAAAAGGGCAAGTCAGGTGCGAAAAATGGTGCGGACGGGGAGACTTGAACTCCCACACCTTGCGGCACCAGAACCTAAATCTGGCGTGTCTACCAATTCCACCACGTCCGCACTGATTCACACAGTCAGGCAATTGCCAGCCCAACCCGAAAGGCCGCGTATTATACCCGAACCTCCCAAATTACCAAATTCGCTCCTACCACCCCCTCGTCCCTCTTCCCTTGCCCCTCATCCCTTGCCCTCATTGGCACTGCCATGGTTATACTTGCCGGGCCCATAGAACTGTAGCAAAGGAAATCATCATGTCCGACTTACTCGTATCCCGCCAGGACGGCATCGCCACTCTCACAATGAATCGTCCCGAAGCACGCAATGCATTAAGCAATGAGATGCGGGCCGAATTGGCGAGCGTGTTACACGACGTTGAACAGGATGATTCGATCCGCTGTGTGGTTCTCACCGGTGCGGGTGACCACTTTATGGCCGGAGGTGACGTGAAAGGTATGGCCGAGTCGGTCAAAAAATCGGCTGACGAATTGCGCAAGGAATTCATACTGCGCATTCACGATCTGCACCCGATCATGTTCGCCCTGCGCCGCATGCCCAAGCCTGTTATCGCCAGCTGTCAGGGAGCCGCAGCAGGTGCTGGCGTCAGTATGGCGCTTGCCTGCGATATGATCATCGCCTCTGATGATGCCTTTTTCACGCTCGCCTATTGCCGAATCGGGACCAGCCCGGATGGCTCTGCATCCTTTCATTTGCCGCGCGCCGTTGGCATCAAGAAAGCCATGGAAATCGCATTACTCGGTGATCGTTTCGATGCGCAGGCTGCCAAGGACATGGGCATGATTAACTTTGTTGTACCCAAGGCAGAGCTCGCCACCGAAACTGACAAGCTTGCTCGGCGCCTGGCAGAAGGGCCAACCCATGTGTATGGCAACACCAAAGCGCTTTTATACCGGTCACTGGAAAGCGAATTTGAGAGCCAACTGCAGGCAGAAGCAGAGTCTTTTGCTGACTGTGCTTCACGCGCAGATTTCCGCGAAGGAGTCACCGCATTCGTTGAGAAACGCGCAGCAAAATTCACCGGCAACTAAGCCAGCAACGCAGAAAGACCTGGTGAGAAAAACAGAAAAGTGCAGTGAGCGGTTAAAGCGCGAAACTCTCGGCACTAACCACCGGGTGGGTTAACCTGAAGTTGTAGCTGCTCAACAGTTTGTTGCAGTCGATACAGGCTGTCATTGACTTGCAATCGATGCGCATTGACTGACTCCATGGACTGCTCCATGTACTCCAGTCGGCCAAGCAGCCCCAATACAGTACTGTCGCCACTATTCAGCGATTGCCGCAGTGAAGCGACTTCGCTTCGCATCGCAGCGAGCTCGTTCATGTCAGTGCCCAACGAAGCCATTGATTGCGCAAGCGTCTGTAGCTCTGAGTTGAGACTGTTCACACGCGTGTTGGCTGCGCCGATCGCTTCCTGCGTCTGGGCGATTTGTTGGCTGTTATTGGCGGCGATTTCATCCTGACCTTCATTGGTCAATTTCAGACGAGCAATCTCTCCCTCAATATCGGTGAACTTTCTGTTGTTGGCTCGCCAGTTGGCCCACAGGAGATCGTACTGCTCAATGGTACGATTGATGTCTTCCATCAAATTATTGTCAGATTCTTCTGCTGACTCCCCCATCAGAGCGAGTCGGGTTTCCAGATCCGAAATACGCAGGTTGGCTCGACGCAAATCCGTCTGATAGATCTCATAGAAATACCAGGCACCATAGCCCCCAGCCCCCGCGGCCAGCGTCAGCAATAGCAACATAATGCGAACCGGCCAGGTGCTCACTTTCACAGGCTTTGTGGCGTAACTTGGTCGCACGATCTCCTGGCTCTGGGCACGGCGATTCGAGATGTGATTGTCCACATCGTCGCGGTCCGGAACCATTGGCGGGATATCGTGTAAATCGTCTTGATCTTTCATGGGCGCTTATTATCTGTTAATTCAGCGGTATGCGCCAACCCCTGCCAGTCACAGAATGCGGCCTGAGGAGCGTTAATACCGCCGGAGTTGCACTCAAATCCGTTGCAGCCCAGAAATCTCAGACATATCGGCCCTGTCATTCTAAGTGGGCAAGATTCTGCTAGAATAGCCCCTGCATCAGGATATCGCCGTACGGCCTGCTCTTGGCAGAGAACTTTCCATTTACACGGCGGCGATACCCCCACACACGACGGATTTTGAGAGGAAATTATGAGCCTGGAATTACCTGATCTTCCCTTTGCCAAAGACGCACTGGAACCGCACATGTCAGCCAATACCCTGGATTTCCACCACGGTAAGCACCACAACGCCTACGTTGTTAAGGGTAATGAACTGCTTGCCGATGCCGGTTTGAGCGCCGACACTCTGGAAGAACTGGTGATGGAAGCCAAGAAAGTTGGTGGGCCACTTTTCAACAATGTTGGCCAGTGTTACAACCACAGCTTCTTCTGGAATTGCCTTAGCCCGAATGGCGGTGGCGCTCCAACTGGCGATATCGCCGCCAAAATCGATGCTGACTTCGGTAGCTACGAGAAGTTCAAATCCGAATTTGTCGCCGGCGGTGTCGGGCAATTCGGGAGTGGTTGGGTCTGGTTGGTTGCAGATGGTGGCAAGCTGAAAATTGTCAAAACCGCCAACGCAGAAACTCCGCTTACAGACGGCATGACGCCAATTCTGGTCGCGGACGTTTGGGAACACGCCTACTACCTCGATTTCCAGAATCGCCGCCCGGACTTCCTGTCCTCCTTTCTGGACAATCTGGTGAATTGGGATTTTGCCAACGAAAATCTCGCCAAGGCGTAATCACGCTTCAAGCAAAAAAAAAACCGGTCAGATTGACCGGTTTTTTTTGCTTGATTGATCTACATTTCCCTACAAAACCTGCATTACCCTTCATTACCCTCTATTACTCTCGATCACTCACAGACCCAACTCCTTGACGCGCTGTTCATAGACTTCTTGAAGTCGATTATGGTTATCCCAAAAAGGCACCGGGGGTTCGTCTTTGAGGCGGGCAAGTAAATAGTCGAGATGCGCGTGCCAGCCTGCGCTGACTCCGACAATCGTCCCTTCGTCTGGCAGCTTGTAGTGGGTCAGTGTCAGCAGCACTTCGTCTCCTCTTTCTTCCAGTGCGATAGTGACATCCCCTGAGTTTTTCCAGGAAAAAGACAGTAGACGAGGTGGCTCCCAAGCCACTATTTGGCTCCGCATATGGAATTCTTCTACCGCGCACTCCGGATCGTCTGCCGCCTTGCCTCGCACTGGCCCGCCATCCAGTTCGTTATTGCGCCATACAAACTCAAACTCACTGCCTGCCTCCGGCAGCATGTCACCCGCAGCCAACCAGCGCCTGCGCAATTCACTATCAGTCAGATACTTCCAAACTCTCTCAATAGGCCCGGGAAGAAAGCGCTGAATCTGCAAGCAATCTCTCTCAGGATATTCACCATACTGCGCCGTTGAACTACTCATACAAACCTCCAGAATTTCATTTCCGTCAACACTGTCACGCGTCCTCCCGCCCTTCTGACCTGCCAGCATCTTCCTCACGAAGCAACGCTTCCAGCGTATCAAGCCGCTGGGTCCAGAATCGCTCGTAGTAACTCAACCAGGAGTGAGCCTCGGACATGGCAGCAGCATTCAGACGACAACGATGCTCTCGCCAGCGCACCTCACGCGTCACCAGACCAGCCGCCTCCAACGCCTTCACATGCTTGGACACCGCCGCCAGCGAAATCGAAAAAGGCTCCGCCAGCTCAGTTACCGTCCGCTCCCCTTCAGAAAGCGCACGCAACATCTCCCGCCGGGTAGCATCCCCCAAAGCATGAAACAAACGATCCAAACGCTGTGATTCTGATTTAACCATAAGGTTAAATGTACAGACCCAACCCACATCAGTCAACCATTTTGTTAAATGAGTGGACAAAGCAACTCAAAACTAGACCGACTAGTCAGCCCAACAAGAAAAGAGAAGCTAAATCAGAGAGTTAATTAGAAATCGAGAACTAGAATTGCAAAACAAGAAAATCAATCGAAGATTGGATGCCAAAAACTTTAAATCGACTGGCTGACGGAGGATTAAGGCCCCGCACCCAAATCAACCCCAACACCAGTACTCCAGACCACATCAACAGAACGAAGCCCGTATGCAGATGGCGTTAAATCGGCTGGCTGACGGAGGATTAAGGCCCCGCACCCAAATCAATCCCAACATCAGTACTCCAGTCCAATTCAACAGAACGAAGCCCGGATACTGCTGGCGCTAAATCGGCTGGCTGACGGAGGATTAAGGCCCCGCACCCAAATCAATCCCAACACCAGTACTCCAGGCCAAATCAACAGAACGAAGCCCGGATACTGCTGGCGCTAAATCGGCTGGCTGACGGAGGATTAAGGCCCTATAACAAGAAGGCCCGACTTTTTCGAGCGCAGTGTAGGCGAACCTACATGAGCATCGAAAAAGTCGGGCCGACGCAGTTAGAGGGTCTTAAGACCCGTCAGGCAGTCGATTTTTACATCATGCCGGGCATGCCGCCCATGCCCCCCATGTCTGGCATACCACCACCAGCGCCCTTCTCCTCAGGAATCTCGGAAACCATAGCCTCAGTAGTAATCATGAGGCCAGCAACCGAGCCTGCGGCTTGCAGAGCAGTACGCGTCACTTTGGCAGGATCCAGAATACCCATCTCGATCATGTCGCCGTATTCACCGGTTGCAGCGTTAAAACCGAAGTTGCCTTCACCCGCTTTAACCTTGTCCAGAACAACCGAGGCTTCTTCACCAGCATTCTGGGTGATCTGACGCAGTGGCATGGTGACCGCGCGCAGTAACAAAGCGATACCGACGTTCTGATCCTCGTTGTCGCCCTGCAAACCTTCAATGTTCTGCAGTGCGCGAACCAGGGCAACACCACCACCGGGGACGACGCCCTCTTCAACAGCGGCGCGAGTTGAATGCAGCGCGTCTTCCACGCGTGCTTTCTTCTCTTTCATTTCCATTTCTGTACCGGCACCAACTTTGATCACGGCAACACCGCCAGCCAACTTGGCCACACGCTCTTGCAGCTTTTCGCGATCGTAGTCAGAAGACGTATCTTCGATCTGGGCGCGGATTTGATTTACGCGACCTTCGATATTTTTCGCATCGCCTGCGCCATCGATAATTGTGGTGTTCTCTTTGCTGATCTGAACACGCTTGGCGGAACCCAGATCATCAAGTGTTGCACCCTCCAGGTTCAGGCCAACTTCTTCAGAGATCACTGTGCCGCCAGTCAGGATTGCAATGTCTTCCAGCATGGCTTTACGACGGTCGCCGAAACCAGGGGCTTTGACTGCGGCTACTTTTACGATGCCACGCATATTGTTCACAACCAGAGTTGCGAGTGCTTCGCCTTCAACATCCTCGGCAATAACAACCAGCGGGCGACCGGACTTGGCCACGCCTTCCAGCAGAGGCAGCAGTTCACGAATGTTGGAGATTTTCTTGTCGACCAGGAGCACGAACGGATCTTCCAGATCAGCCATCATGTTGTCCTGATTGTTGATGAAATAGGCAGACAGGTAACCGCGGTCGAATTGCATACCTTCAACAACGTCCAGTTCGTTCTCCAGACCTGAACCGTCTTCAACCGTAATCACGCCTTCTTTGCCAACTTTCTCCATCGCTTCAGCAATGATTTGACCCACTGCTTCATCGGAGTTTGCAGAGATAGTACCTACCTGGGCGATCGCTTTTGAATCTGTGCAAGGAGTAGACAGCTTGCCCACTTCTTCAACCAGCGCTGCAACGGCCTTATCAATACCGCGCTTGAGGTCCATCGGGTTCATGCCTGCAGCTACAGACTTGAGGCCTTCGTTCAGGATCGCCTGCGCCAGAACTGTGGCTGTAGTGGTACCGTCACCGGCAACATCAGAGGTTTGGGAAGCAACTTCCTTCACCATCTGAGCACCCATGTTTTCAAACTTGTCTTCCAGTTCAATCTCTTTGGCAACTGAAACCCCATCTTTGGTCACAGTTGGTGCGCCGAAAGATTTGTCCAGAACCACATTGCGGCCTTTCGGTCCGAGTGTCACTTTGACTGCATCAGCAAGTACATTGACACCCTTGAGGAGTTTTTGTCGGGCTGAATCGCCGAATTTTACGTCTTTAGCCATTTGAATAATTCCTGTCTAGTCTAATTCTTGAATGTGAAAAGTGGAGTCAGTCTGTGCGCTGCGCTCAGGACTCAATAACGCCGAAGATTTCACTCTCGCTGAGGATCAACAGCTCTTCGTCACCAATCTTGACCGTGTTACTGGAATACTTGCCAAAAACTACGGTGTCACCGACTTTGACGTCGACGGGTTGAGTGTCACCATTTTCCAGTCGCTTGCCGGGGCCTACTGCGAGCACTTCGCCCTGGGCTGGCTTCTCTGCAGATTTACCGGGCAGTACGATGCCTCCTGCTGTGGTGGTTTCTTCTTCCGTGCGTCGTACCACGACACGATCTTGTAATGGCCGGATATTCATTCTTGTGCACTCCTGAATCAAATGCGTTATTAGATGGATCATTGGGTCGAGTGACAGCCCCGGGACTCTTCGGCCGGCGCAGCCACTCGGTCAAAACCGCTGCAACGCCCAGATTCTCTCGCCGCGCAGCAAATTCATTGATGTGAGGCAACATGGGGCCGGAGCCGGAAATTTCAATGGGAGTCGGTGATTTCTGGGCGTTTTTTTTCAAAAAACCGGCACAGTTTTTATAACACCCTGTTTTAATTGGATTTAATTGACCTGAATTGGGAACACCAAAACCTAGTCCTCATCGGGCAGAGGCTTGCGACTTTCGTCAGAATACTCACCCTCATAGACCTGCCCTGACTGTCGATCCGGGTTACCCCGCGCATGGTACTCATGGTAGTTGAACCCGCCACGCGCGCTCCCCGCTCCCATAGTACGTACCATGCCGCTGCGAATTATCCTGCGCGCCAGAGGTCGGCGTAGGGGACCTGTAAGGAAGATGAATCCCAGCGTATCGGTGATAAAACCGGGCGTGAGCAGCAAAGCTCCTGCGCCAGCCAATAGCATACCCTCGACAATTTCCTGAGCAGGCAATTCGCCCGTTTGCAATCGACTCTGGGCTCGAGCAAGCGTTGAAAACCCCTGACGCTTGAGAATCTGCACGCCAATGACCGCCGTGAGCACCACAAGGCCCAGTGTAGAAATACCGCCGATAACATCTGCCACTTCGAAAAGCAGCAACATCTCAATAAGCGGTACAGCAATAAATACGAGTACAGCGTAGCGCACAAATAATCTCCCAGTTGCAAGCGCAGTTACTTTATCATGCCTGATCCCCCGGCGTTGCCAGAAAACCAGTTGCTTGAGACTTCATGATGATGGACAGGGAAGACAATCGCAGAGAGCGCATCTGGCAGATCGTCAGCCAGATACCCGAAGGCAAGGTTGCAAGTTATGGACAGATTGCCAAACTTGCAGAGCTACCAGGCTATGCTCGCTATGTCGGCTACTTGATGAAGAACCTGCCTGCCGGAACCAGTTTGCCGTGGCACCGTGTAGTGAATAGCAAGGGTAGCCTGTCCTTCAAACCAGGTACCACGCAGTATCTTAGACAGAAATCACTGCTGGAGGCGGAAGGCGTAGTATTCATACGAGGAAAGTTTTCTCTCGCCCGTTATGGCTGGAAGTTGTAAAACGCTCAACTCGTCGCCGGTTGCATTTTTTCACTGTTGTAGGATTTCATCAGTTTCCCCACCCACAACAACAGACACAGCCCCGGGATCACCATCAGGGTTGTCAAGACAAAGAAGGTGGCCCAATCCCCGTTCAGGAAATCCACGACCGCTCCGCTACCTGAAGAGAGTGTGGTGCGACCGAAATTGGAAATCGATGCCATTAGCGCGTATTGCGTGCCAGTGTAGGTTCTGCTGGTGAAGTAAGAGATAAAAGAGACGAATGCGACTGTGGAAAAGGCCATGAAGAAATTATCCACCAGCAGTGCAACCATTAGCAGATTGGTATCGGGCCCTACCACTGCCAGCAGCGCATACAGCAGATTCGCCCCTGCCATGGCTATCCCTGCAACGAACAAGCCCTTGATTACACCAAAACGGGTATTGACCATCGCTCCCAGAATCGAGAAGCAAGCAACCATCACACCGCCGAAGAATTTCTGATAGAAACTGATCTCGTCGGTAGTGAAACCCACTTCCACATAGAAAACCAACGACATTCTGCCCAACATCGCTTCGCCAAGGCGGAACACCATGAGCAATAGCAGTACGGCGGCGGCAAGTTGAAATCCGCAGCGATTGAAAAATTCCCGAAAGGGGCCAATAACAAATTCGTCAATCCACGCCCGCACACTGACCCGCTCGCTCGCAGTTGAGTCGTCAGGAGAAAGCGCTCGCGCATCATCCACAGGTACAGGTGTGAGCAACATGAGGCCGATAAGCACAACATAGATCAATGCCAGACAAAAATAGACAGTTGACCAGTCCAGACCGATAGTCTCGCCACCCAGCGCGAGAGCCAATGCGCCACCTATGAAGCCATACCCTGCCCACCAACCGGCTGTGCTCATCGCAGCCGCATAAGGCATCTTGGCATCCATTTCTTCGGCATCAAAAATGGTGATGCGATAGGCGTCAATCGAAATGTCCATGGTCGCCGACGCAATGGCGACCAGTAGTGCCAACAAGGTGATGAGGAGCAAGTGCTCTGTCGGATTAAAAAAGCTGATGGTGGCAATGAAAACGGCGATCAGCATCTGGCATAACACAATCCATGATCGACGTTGCCCAAAGCGTTTGAACAATACCGGAATTCGCAGGCGATCTATGAATGGCGCCCATATCCAGTTAAGCGCATAAACGGTACCAATCGCACCGATAAATCCGATCGCGGATCGTGAAAATCCGGACTCCTGTAACCACAGGGTAAGCACCGAACCATGGAGTACGTGCGGAAAGCCACTGCAAAACCCGAACAACAAGATAGCCAGAAATCGGGAATCACGAAGTGCACGTAGAGATTGTCGATAAGACTGGACCTGCTGCATCAGTGTTAGGTTGTCCTTGTGGCGCCTTGGTCTCGAAACCAGTTCCTGAATCAGTCTCGAAAATTGTCGTATTGCAATGGAATATCAAGCTTGGCTTCGCGCAGCATGGCGATGACTTGCTGCAAATCATCACGCTTCTTCCCGTTAACTCGCAATTTATCGCCCTGAATAGCAGTCTGCACCTTGATCTTCGTTTCTTTTACCAGCTTCACGATCTTACGCGCGATATCCTGATCGATACCCTGTTGCACTTTGACAACCATCACTGCTTTTTGTCCCTTTTTTTCTATGCTGCCTGAAGTGAGGGCCTTGGCATCAATACCGCGCTTGGCCATCTTGCCTCGCAGAATGTCCATCATTTGCTGTATCTGGAAATCGACTTCTGCCGTTACAGTAATATCGGATTGCTCGTTAAGCGCGAAGGAAGCATCGATACCCTTGAAATCGAATCGAGTGCCAATTTCGCGATTCGCCTGGTCAATCGCATTGTTGATTTCATGCATATCCACTTCTGAAACTATGTCGAATGATGGCATGTGGACAATCTCTCCTCGTCTTTATTTTGTTATCGCCAGCAGGGTGCACTAACATTACCCCACAGCCGGGCTGAGCGCCACACCACGCACGCATTCGCACGGCATATCACACAATCAATCTTGTTGGACTTGGCATTGATCGAAAGCCGTCATTATATTCTCCTCGCTGCGCTGCTCGTCGCTACCGGTATTTGCATTGCTTTTTCATTGGCTTCCGGAAGTGTAGCGGTGCCTGTCAGTGACATCTTCGCCGCCCTGATCGCAGGCAGTGATTCAGTCCAGACACAAGTGATCACAGATATCCGACTACCGAGAACTCTTGCTGCGTTCTGTACTGGCGCACTGTTGGCCATGTCAGGCGTGATCATGCAGGTACTGCTCAGAAACCCGTTGGCAGACCCCTACATTTTAGGAATTTCCGGGGGTGCCGCAGTCGGCGCGTTGGGCGCAATTCTGCTTGGCTTCGGTGGTTTATGGCTCACTGGCTCTGCGTTCTTTGGCGCCCTATTCTCGATCTTGTTGGTATTCGGGATAGCCAACCGCTTTGGCCAGTGGTCCGTTACCCGTTTATTGCTCACCGGCGTTGTTATCTCAGCCGGCTGGGGTGCTGTCATCAATATCCTTTTGACTACCAGCTCATCCAATACGGTTCAGTCGATGCTGTTCTGGTTGATGGGCGATCTGAGTCAGAGTCGAGTGGGTTTGGGCCACGGCATTCTGTTATTGGTCGGCCTGCTTGGCACCCTGGTCGTGAGCCGGTCGTTAAACGTATTGGCGCGCGGAGACCTGATAGCACAAAGCCTTGGCGTCAACTTGCCGCGATTGCGAATCGGCCTTTATTTCACTGCCAGCCTACTCACAGCGGCTGCTGTTACTATCGCTGGCTCTGTCGGATTCGTAGGTCTGGTAATCCCGCACATGCTCCGCTTGATGGGAGCAACCGATCATCGAATATTGTTTCCGGCTTCGGTATTGCTGGGAGGCAGCTTTCTGGTTCTGGCCGACGCACTGGCGCGCACGGTAATCGCACCTCAACAACTCCCTGTTGGCGTTGTTACGGCAATAATTGGCGTACCGGCATTTCTCGTGATCCTGAGGAGTACTATCAGCCGATGAATTCCTCACTCGTCACCGCTTCCAATCTCACACTCAGTCTGGGCGACAAATTACTGTGTGAGAATCTGAACTTCACCATAGAGCACAATCAGAGCTGGGCGTTGCTCGGTCGTAATGGTGCGGGCAAAACCACATTATTACATAGCTTGATGGGGATACAGGCTACTAGCGCTGGCTCGGTAGTGTTGAATGGAGAGGACATAACCCAAATTCCTCGGCGCAAACTCGCGCTGATGATAGGGATGCTGTTCCAGGATGGCATGGGATCGTTGCCAGCAACAGTCATGGAAACTGTGATGTTAGGTAGACATCCACACAGTACTTCGCTGTTAAGCGATTCCGCTAGCGATAAGGAGGTCGCGGTACAGGCACTCCAGGCATTCGATCTCGCGCACTGCGCACAACGGCGAATTGAGTCCTTGTCTGGTGGAGAGCAACAGAGATTGGCGTTGGCAATGCTCTACACCCAGCGACCCGAACTTTACCTACTGGATGAGCCCAACAATCATCTCGATGTCGCCTTTCAGGTGCGGCTGCTCAGCAAATTTCGGGACCTGGTCAGCAACGACAACGCGAGCTTGTTGATGGCGACCCACGACGTTAACCTCGCCGCACGCTTTTGCGATCACGTGGTACTTATGCTGAACAGTGGCAGGCACCTGGTTGGCACTACCGAAGAAATACTTACCGAAGACAATTTATCTGCGGCTTTCGAATGTCAGGTCCGCAAAGTAAAAGAGGGTCAAATGACCCTCTTTTATCCGGAATGAAATTCAGTAACAAGCGATTAGGCGTTATAACGCAAGTCGGCGAATATCTCCGAGTAACCGGACCAGATAGTCTGCAAACATTCCACCATCGACGCCGTTAACTGCTTTATGATCATAGGAGAGCGTGATCGGCAGCATCTTGCGCGGTTTGAATTCTCCGTCCATATAAACCGGCTTGATGGTTGTCTTTGCGACACCCAATATGGCGACTTCCGGTGCATTCACAATGGGAATAAAACCCGTACCGCCGATCGCACCAAGACTGGATATGGTGAAGCATGCACCTTGCATCTCTTCACGCGACAACTTGCGGCTCTTGGCTTTGTCAGTCATCTCCAGGACTTCGCTCGCCAACTCCCAGATTGACTTCTTGTCGACATCACGAATAACCGGGACGACCAGACCTGCCGGAGTCGCGACGGCCACACCGATATGACAGTATTTTTTCTGAATCACATATTCACCGGACGAATGTAGCGACACATTGAACTGTGGATACTCTGCCAAAGCCTTGGCACACGCTTTTAACAGGAACGGCAAGAATGTGAGTCGCGTGCCGCGCTTGTCTGCTTCCGCTTTCAAATCAGCACGAAAATCTTCCAGGTCGGTTACATCAGCCTCATTGAACTGAGCGACGTGCGGTACGAGAGACCAATTGCGATGCATGTTGATCGCGGTGAGCTTCTCGAGCTTGCTCCGATCAACCTTCTCGATTTCGCCAAACTGACTGAAATCAATATCTTCGATCACCGGCAACCCGGGAGCTGATGCTGCGGAGGTGTTATTGATCCGCGCCTTCACATATTCGTGAATGTCTTCTTTGACGATGCGCGATTTTGCGCCACTGCCAGGCACTTTCGCCAGATCAATTCCCAACTCGCGAGCGAGCTTGCGCACGGCCGGGCCTGCATAAACTTTGCCAGACGGCGCCGCTGATGCCGCTTTCGGAGCAGCAGCTGCGGGAGCTGGCGCGCTAGCTGGTTTGGCAGGTGCTTCAGATTCAGCGGGTTTGCTGGGCGTCGCGGACTTTGCCGGAGCCGAACTTGCGGCACTGCTTGTCAGTTTGAGAATACTGTCGCCAGTTTTGACTTTATCGCCAACCTTGACCAACAACTCTTCGACAACACCTGCTTCTGGCGCAGGCACCTCCATTGCCGCCTTGTCTGATTCCAATGTGATCAGGGAATCATCTTTGGCGATGCTGGCGCCGCTGCTGACATGTACTTCAATAATTTCTACTTCATCGTCAGTTCCCAGATCCGGGACATTGACAATTTTAGTCTCGCTCGCCGCCTTTTCCGGCGCACTTGCTTCCGCAGAATCGGGCTCGGCTGCCGGCTCTGGCTCAGGGGCTGCCTGTGTCTCTTCTGGAGCAGGCTCAGCTGCAGACTCAGAGCCACCCTCCACCTCGAGCACAAGAATTTCACTGCCAGTGCTCACCTGGTCACCCAGGTTCACAGCAATACTTTTTACGATACCTGACATCGGTGCAGGTATTTCCATAGCGGCTTTGTCGCTTTCCAGAACCAACAGAGAATCGTTCTCGGAAACCTTGTCGCCGACAGCCACCAGCAATTCGATTACTTCGACTTCGCTGGCATCTCCCAGATCGGGAACTTTAATGTTTTCGATAGCCAAAACTTTAACTCCTGATTTGCCTGTCTTGCGACAATTAAGATGTCACCGGATTCGCCTTGTCCTGGCTAATCCCGCTTTTCTTCATGTAATCCACAATCTCTTTCGCTGTCACTAACTCACGCTGCTTCAATTCAGTCAACGCCGCGAGAACAATGAATTTGGCATCAACTTCAAAGTGGTGTCGCAAGTTCTCTCGACTATCACTTCGCCCGAAACCATCTGTGCCCAATACTCGGAATGAGTCAGGCACGAATTCGCGAATCTGATCGGAATACACTTTCATGTAGTCCGTGGTGGAGATCACAGGGCCACTACGCTTGGCCAGCGCTTGAGTGACATAAGGCACCTTGGGTTTCTTGGTGGGGTTCATCAGGTTGTCCCGAGAAACAGCCAAGGCTTCACGGCGCAGCTCGTTGTAGCTGGTTACACTCCAGACATCCACAGTGACGGAGAAGTCTTCGCGAAGTATCTTCGCGGCTTCCCTGACTTCACGCAGAATAGTGCCGCTGCCCAGCAAACGAACCCGATCATCTTTGGCCAGATTCTTGGACACCTTGTATTCCTTGCCATCACCGTCTTCGAGCAAGTACATGCCTTTGATTATGCCCTCTTCCGAACCACGCGGCAGGGCGGGCTGCTGATAGTTTTCATTCATCGTGGTGATGTAATAGAAAACCGACTCCTTCTCCTCATACATGCGACGCATGCCATCCTGAATAATCACGGCAAGCTCATAGGAGTAAGTAGGATCATAAGTGACGCAATTCGGAATCGTGGATGCCAGAATATGGCTGTGACCATCCTGATGCTGCAGGCCTTCACCGTTCAGTGTAGTACGCCCTGCTGTTGCACCGATGAGGAAGCCTCGCGCCTGCGAATCACCTGCGGCCCAGCACAAGTCACCGACACGCTGAAATCCGAACATCGAGTAGTAAATGTAGAAAGGGATCAGCGGGTAATTGTTAACGCTGTAGGACGTAGCCGCTGCAAGCCATGCAGAGAAGGATCCCGACTCGGTAATACCTTCTTCCAGCATCTGACCTTTCTGGTCTTCGCGATAGAACATGACCTGATTGGAGTCTGCGGGATCATAAAGCTGTCCGACTGAAGAATAGATCCCCAACTGACGGAACATGCCTTCCATACCAAAGGTGCGCGCTTCGTCAGGAACAATCGGAACGACTCGCTCTCCGATTTCCTTGTCTTTGCACAAGGTATTGAGCATGCGCACAAACGCCATGGTAGTGGATTGTTCGCGCTCTCCACTGCTCTTGGTCTGACCTTCGAAAGCTTCCAGCTTGGGGACTGTCAGCGCCTGGCAGTCAGATCGTCGCTGTGGAACTGACGCTCCAAGCGATTCTCGCATCTTGCGCATATAGCGAATTTCCAGACTGTCCTCTTCGGGCCTGTAGTAAGGCACCTCAGCGAGGTCTTCGTCGTCAATTGGAATGCCAAAACGATCGCGGAATTTCTTGAGTGAATCGATATCCAGTTTTTTCACAGAGTGAGTGGCGTTCTGTGCTTCAGCCGCACCGCCAAAGGCATAACCTTTAACAGTCTTGGCGAGAATTACCGTTGGCTTGCCGTTCGGTGTCACAGCCTGCGCATAAGCAGCGTAGACTTTATACGGATCGTGGCCACCACGATTCAGCGCCATGATGTCATCGTCAGACAGATGCTCAACCATCTTCAGAAGTTCCGGGCTCTTGCCGAAGAAGTGCTCTCGGGTATACGCACCGCCACGACTTGCATAGTTCTGGTATTCACCATCTACCACTTCGTCCATGCGCGCCTGTAACAAGCCATCTTCGTCAGCGGCGAACAGCGGATCCCAGTGGCGACCCCAGACTACTTTGATCACATTCCAGCCTGCACCACGGAAAATGCCTTCCAGTTCCTGGATGATCTTGCCATTGCCGCGTACCGGCCCATCAAGGCGCTGCAGGTTACAGTTGATCACAAAGATCAGGTTGTCCAGCCCTTCGCGGCCAGC
>JASBUV010000093.1 GCA_030147705.1 Gammaproteobacteria bacterium | reverse complement strand
CAGCTGATCGGTGTCTTCGATGCGCAGGATAAATTGCCCTTTGTGCTGATGAGCAAAGCAACGATTGAACAGTGCGATGTAGGCAGTGCCGACGTGTGGATCACCGGTGGGTGATGGCGCGATTCGGGTACGAATAGAGGTCATTTGTTGAATATCTATAGCGGCTTAACAGTTGAATTCGGGGGCGCAATTATACGTCATCCCGATTTAAATCCTATCGGCTATGGGCATTATTCTCTGAAGCGCTGGCTTTACAGGCCTTTGAGCCTTGACTTGCTACGGGCCATTCGATAAAAACTGCGGCCCTGTTGGAATTAATCGGGTGTTCACAGTACGAATGCCCAGGTAGTGAGATGCTGGATCATACATTTTGCGTAGCCCCCATGATGGACTGGACCGATCGGCACGATCGGATGTTTCTCAGGCTCATCAGCAAGAATGCGCTACTGTATACCGAGATGGTGACGAGCGCGGCGCTGCAACATGGTGATGCCGCCTATTTGCTCAAATATCACGCAGCGGAACATCCTGTGGCCTTGCAGCTCGGTGGCAGCGATCCGGAACAGCTGGCGTTTGCTGCCAGGCTTGGTGAGCAAGCGGGTTACGATGAAATCAATCTCAATGTCGGCTGTCCAAGTGACCGTGTTCAGTCCGGCACCTTCGGCGCCTGTCTGATGGCGAATCCGGCTCTGGTTGCTGATTGTGTGGCTGCAATGCGTGAAGCAGTCGATGTGCCAGTCACCGTGAAATGCCGTATTGGCATCGATGATCAGGATGATGAGCCGTTCTTGCTCAGATTTGTTGAAACTGTGGCCGCGGCCGGTTGCAAGACGTTTATTATCCACGCGCGCAAAGCGGTACTGAAAGGCCTGAGTCCAAAAGAAAACCGGGAGATACCGCCGCTCAACTATGAGCGCGTTTTCAGTATCAAGAAGCAGTTCCCTGAGTTGTGTGTTGTCATTAACGGCGGGATTCAGTCTTTGGAGCTTGCACAGCAGTTACTGGGCTCGGTGGATGGCGTGATGCTCGGCAGAGAGGCCTATCAGAATCCCTTTGTACTGCACGAAGTTGATCAGCGCTTTTATTCTGCCGATCCTAAACATCTCACCCGGAAGGATTACCTGACGGCGTATCTTCCCTACCTCCAGGAGGAACTGGAGTCCGGGACGCCGCTCAATCATATGACGCGTCACTTGTTGGGGCTGTTCAAGGGGGTGCCGGGTGGTAAACAGTTCCGTCGCCATCTGAGTGAGAATGCCCACAAGAAAGGAGCCGGCGTGGAAGTGGTCACCGCCGCGCTTGCATTGGTGGATTAATGGGCAGTGTCAAGCGATGGCGTGTGGGAATTACTGTAAAGTAGGTACTTGCAGCTCAGTGGAATGTAATCAGGATCCGTATGCTTAAGTCGATCAAGTCGTTTTTTGAATCTCATCTGGCCCAGGAGCAGGAAAACCCTGAAGACCGGCTACACCAGACTAATCTTGCCAGCGCAGCGCTCATGATAGAGGTCATGAATTCGGATCATCAAATTGATGAGCGCGAGTTTGCTGCGATTCTGGACGCGTTGCAGAGCAGTCTGGATGTTACTGAGGAAGAACTGCATGAGCTTGCTGAGCTCGCCAAGGATCAGGCGCACCAGGCAACGTCGCTGTATGAATTCACTCGCCTGATTAACGACAACTTCGATTATGAGAAGAAGTGCGAACTGATCCAGAATATGTGGAAAATAGCGTTCTCAGACGACGAGTTGGACAAGTATGAAGAGCATCTGATTCGCCGTGTTGCGGAGCTGATTTATGTCTCACACAGCGATTTTATTCGTACCAAGCTGGCTGTTCGGGACAGCTAGAAACCCCCGAAATCGTCGAAGTCCCCGAATTCATTATCAACCTGCCCGTCGTTGACGAGATACTCGCGACGCTGCACGTAAGCTTCACGGAAGAACAGATAGCGATCGCCGCTGACTAACTCGTCAAGTGATAGCAATGAGGCGCGTGTGTCGATCTCCTCGACGACAAAAAGGCCCAGGCGAACTTCGGCTTCGTCATGGTACTGGATCGGGTTGAACAAGGTGTCAAGAACCAGGCCAAACGAATCCCGGACATTGCTTGATCCGAAGACAGGCAACACGACATAAGGGCCACTCTTCACTCCCCAAAATCCGAGCGTCTGACCGAAATCTTCCTCGTTCTTTTCCAGCCCCATGCCGGATGCAACATCGATGAATCCCACCAGCCCCAGTGTCGAGTTTATGAAAAAGCGGCCAGAGTCCGAGAGCGCATCATCGAATTTGAGTTGCAGCAAGTCATTAACGAACACATTGATATCGTTAATATTACTGAAAAAGTTGCCAATGCCCTGACGTGCAAAGCGGGGTACGAAGGTGGTGTAGGTGGCAGCTACCGGTCGTACCAGAAGCTGGTCGAAGAAATCGTTGAACGCAAACACTCTCTCGTTGGTTTTGCGCCACGGGTCAACGCCCTGGGCAGCAGCCGTGCCTGACCAGAATGCGGGTACGCATAGCGCCAGTACGAATAGTACTCTCAGTACTTTACTTAAGGGGAACACGGCTTTCTCTCTCCGGTGAAGACCACTGCTCAAAGATCTTTCGGCTCAATTTGCTCGGACTTGACTCGCCAGTCAAGAGTGCCAAAAGCAGGAATTGCCATCCTAATAATATCGCAAGCATTGGTCAGATTCCTGCCCCATTCGGGGTAGGATGTGACCACTGTCACTTGCCGGTGTCCTGGTTTAATCCTTCTCCAGGGCATCGAAATGCTTGCTGATCCGCTTGGCGGACACGGGAACCCGGGTACCAAGCTGCTGGGCGAACAGCGATACCCTGTAGTCTTCCAGTAACCAGCGCAATTCCTGAAGCGCTTGTTGCTTCTTTAGACCCAGTAATTCGCGTTTTTGTTCGTAGCGACTCCATAGTTCCTGAAGCTCATCGGTGCTGGGTTTGTCCCGAGGGCCGACGAACGGCACTTTCTCCAGACGGATATTGATTGCCTGCAAGTACCTGGGTAGCTCGGATAGCATCGCATAATCGGTATTTTGAAGGCAGTCCTCTGCCAGAAGTCGATCCAGCTGTGCCGAGACATCAGTACGCAAATACTCCAGCTCAGCGCCATCGAGAGCAGCAATTTTCGCACGAATATCCCATTGCTCTTTGAGGATTCTTTCCAGCAAGCGCTCGAGTTCGTCGCCGACGCGGTGCAAGACTCTCTTGCCCTCTTCCAACAACGCAGCGAACTCGTCCCTGGTACGCGGGATCTGCGTTCCGATGTTGAATGCGGACCGGTAAACGCAGCTAACCGCCTGCTCAGCCAGATCCACGAGCTGGCTCGGAATCACCAGCGCATGACGATTGACGAACCGTGTGAACTGCTTTCGCAAGGCGTTGCGTTGCTGCACGCTTCTTAACATATAGAGACGCATCAGGCCCTGAGATGTCTCAGTTGTCGCCACTTCGGCGTCAGCCAACAAGCACACATCGACACTGTGGCCACGGTCCATAAGTGCGGGATACCTGACCAGCACCAGATCATCTCCGATTTCTACCTGCGCAGGCAGCGACTCCATCTCGAAATCCTGCAGGCCTGCTTGTTCGAGCGCGTGACCGAACTTGCTCTGCCCGGGCGCTGAGCGCGCAGCGCCAGCCCCATGCTTGCGTTGTAACTCTGCCAGATCGTGGCCGAAATCCAGTTCTTTGCCTTTGGCATCGACAATGCGGATCTTGCTGCGCAAGTGATTGGGTAGTTCGATAGTGGCGAAATCCTCGCGCTTCAGTGCCAGCTGTTTGCGCTCTCGAATCTGCGCCAGTAAGGCATCCAGCAAATCACCATCCTGGGCTGCCATCTGTGGCAAGATCTGATCGACGAAACCGCTGACCGGAATAAAATTCTTGCGTTGTGCTTTCGGCAAGCCTTTTATCAAGGCAATACATTTCTCGCGTAAGAGTCCCGGCACGGCCCAGTCGACATCCGCAGTAGTAATCTGATTAACGACGGAGACTGGAACTTCCAGTGTGGCTCCATCCTTCTGGGACCCGGGTTCGAAACTGTAGTTAATCTTCAGCTGATTGTGCTGAATGGGGGCGCGGTCCGGAAAGGCGGCAAGCGCATCGATGGCATCACTGCGCGATAAGAGCTTTTCTCTTGTCATGCACAGCTCTGCTGCTGCCTTCTCCCCTTCGCTCTTCAGCCAGCCTTCAAGCTCACGGGTGGAAGTGACTGAAGCCGGGACGCGTTGTTCGTAGAATTGCAAGACCTCACGTTCGCCAACAATGAAGTCGGGGCGACGTATTTTCTCTTCCTCTTTCGCCAGTTCCGCCAGTAGTTGCCTGTTCTTGTTGTAGAACGGGCTGCTCGTGCTTATGCCGCCAGCGACGAGTCCTTCGCGTAAGAAGATCTCGTGACTCATCTGAGGGTCGAGCTTGCCGAACGCCACTTGTTTCTTGTCTAGCAGGGTCAAGCCGTACAGTTGTACTTTTTCATAGGCAAGAACTTCCTGCCGTTTGCTGCTCCAGTGGGGCTGATAGTGTTCTCGCTTCACCAGGTGCAGCGCCATTTGCTCTACCCACTGTGGCTGTATTCTGGCTGCCATGCTGGCAAAAGTCTGTGACGTTTCTATGAGCTCGCCCGTGACAATCCATTTGGCTCCGGATTTGGAGAGTATGGAACCGGGAAACAAGGTGAACTTGCGATTACGGCTGCCCAGATAGATGCGCCCTTCCTGCAGCGTCGCGATCTGGTTCAGGGAGCCTGCTATGATACTGCGATGGATCTGCTCATAGCTGCCATCCGACTTGTTGACTCGGAGGCCCATCTGCTGACAGGCGAGCAACAGCTGACGATGCACCTCGCGCCATTCACGCATGCGCATGAACGAGAGGAAGTGGGTTTTGCAGTACTTACGGAGCTGCGCCTGGGTCAAGTCCTGGCGGCGTTGTTCGTAGTCACACCAGAGATTATAGAGTGTGAGGAAATCGGATTCGGGGTGATCAAATGCAGCCAGTTTTTCCATGGCGCGCTGCCTGTTCTCAGCGCCAATCTCGCGCGGATCCTGGATACTGAGCGCACTCACTATCACCAAGAGCTCGCGCAGGCAGTGCTCTTGGGCGGCAGTTATCAGCATACGCGCAAGGCGCGGATCGACAGGCAGACTGGCCATTTGCTTGCCAGCTGCAGTGAGATCACCCTGAGGACTAAGCGCGTCCAACTCGATCAGCAGCTTGATGCCCTCACTGATCGCGCGCCCTTCCGGTGGCTCGATGAAAGGAAAGGATTC
>JASBUV010000080.1 GCA_030147705.1 Gammaproteobacteria bacterium | reverse complement strand
CGTGCGGTTGAAGCAATGCAGGCTATCAGTGATTCGAGCAACAAGATTACTGACATTATCGGTGTGATCGATGAGATCGCATTCCAGACTAACCTGTTAGCACTCAATGCCGCCGTTGAGGCTGCCAGAGCGGGAGATCAGGGACGCGGATTCGCTGTGGTGGCAGATGAGGTGCGTAGTCTGGCTGGTCGTAGTGCGACTGCCGCCAAGGAGATCAAGGATCTCATCAAGGACAGTAGCGAGAAAGTCAGCGAGGGTTCTGAGCTTGTAAATCGATCCGGCGATACGCTCGAAGAGATCGTCATGGCAGTGAAGAAGGTGAACGATATTGTCGCAGAGATCGCGACTGCCAGTGATGAGCAATCCACAGGCCTGTCAGAAATCAGTCGAGCGATTACCGAGATGGATCAGATGACTCAACAGAATGCTGCGCTCGTAGAAGAAGCTGCGGCAGCAAGTGAGTCCATGAATTCGCAAGCAGATAACCTCGACAAGTTGATCTCATTCTTTGTGACGGGTATTGACCGAAGGGTTGCTGCGTCACAGTCAGTATCAGCGAGTCCCCGCAGACCTGCAGAAAAACAAGCTGCAGCGTCCGCTGACCGTGGCAGATCCGCGCCGGCCAAACCCTCGGCAACAGCGGAGGTGCAAGCAAAGCCAAGAGTAGAGAACAAGGTTGAAGCACACAAAGGCAGTAGTGCCCAAGCCAAATCTGAGCCGATAGCAAAGCCGGCTGTAGAGAAAAAACCTGAACCGGCGTCTTCCTATCAGGAAGATGAAGGGGATGAGTGGGAAGTGTTCTAACGCGTCGTAATGAAGAGCTGAACTATCAATTATTTATGAGACTCGCGTAATTCGGAGAGCAAGAATGCCCAGGAAGAAACAAGCAACACCCGCAGAGGAAACCTACGAACTCCCCAGAGTGATGGAGATCGCTGAGATCGAATCTGTTTACAAGGAATTACTGAAGTTTGCCAAGAAGAAGTACAGCAAATTTACTCTCGATGCTGGCAAGGTTGCTCTGATTGACGCTGCGGGAATTCAATTGATAGTTCAGTTCTTGCTTTTTATGCGCGCCAAGGACTGCCAGGTCGAATGGATTAACGATTCAGTTCAGATCTACCAGATCGCAGCAGAATTGGGTCTTGAAGGTCAGCTTGATGCCTGATTGACAGGGTATCGAGGGTGAGTGCAATGCAAGAACGCGATGAAGTAAAAATGAGCGACAAGCTGTTCGAACTATGCGAGCAGCAGCTGCTCTCTATTATTGATGACGCAGAAAGCTCAATAGCCAAGATCGTGAATAGTACCACCGCAGCGGTACAAGAGAGCGCTGTGCTGCATGACAAGCTTGGTGGCTCCGATGAGCTTAGCATAGAAGAACGCGAGCTGTGCGAGGGGCTGCAATACAAAGTTGGAGCTATTCTGACCAGTATGCAGTGTTTCGACGAACTGACTCAGCGAATTCAACATATCAAGGAAATCGTGCGGCTCATCAAGTTAGAGTCAGACCGTGAAGGGTTCCTGAGTGACCCCAAGTGCTCGGAAGAACTGTTTAAAGATATAAGCAACATTTTTTCAATTCGCTCTGAATTCGAAGTGCTGGAACAAATCTTTCCTGAAACCAGAAAAGTAGAAACCGGCGAAATGGTAGAGCTTTTTTAGAGCGCGGTGCTCGTGCTGATTGTCGGCACTCCCCTGGGTGGTGTGCGCGTCGAGCTTGAGACACCCAGTTGGCAGGACACAGTAAATGGACGCATATAGTTCTTTGGAGCTCAGTGACTCTGAGTTCTCATCAATCAAGGACTTGGTTTTTAGTACAACTGGAATTTGTCTCGGAGAATCCAAAAGAGAGTTGGTTAAAAGACGGTTTGCACCGCGTGTGCGGGAGCTGGGGCTTGGTAGCTTTGGCGCCTATGTGCGCTTTGTGAAATCCAACGATAGTGGCGAAATGAACCAATTTTGCAATGCTATCACCACCAACCTCACATCATTTTTCCGCGAAAATCACCATTTTGAGTTTCTGACATCCACGGTAATTCCCAAAATTCAGGCACGTGCTGCTGTGAGCGGTCGTCGCTTGCGAGTGTGGTCTGCAGGTTGCTCAACTGGCCAGGAACCCTATTGTCTGGCGATTACCCTCGATTCCGTCATTCGCGATCTGAGTAAATGGGATGCCCGAATTCTTGCTACGGATCTGGATGAAAACTGCCTGGCCAAAGCGCGACGCGGAATCTATCCGCTTGAAGATTTCAGCAAAACGCCAAAAGAAATCGTAGCTAAGTACTTCAGCGAATTGCCCTATGACAAGAGCGACGTTTTTGCCAAGCCCAGCGTGCAGGCGAAAGCAGCAATAAGAAATCAGATTGTTTTCAACAAGCTTAATCTGATGCACAAAGCCTGGCCCATGAAGGGCAAGTTCGACGTAATAATGTGTCGAAACGTATTTATCTACTTTGACAAGCCCACTCAAAGAGCATTGGTAGAACGTTTCGGAAAACTTCAGGAGTCAGGGAGCTATTTGTTTCTTGGACACTCTGAAGTCGTACAGGACCCGCAAGAGATTGGCTATCGGCTGGTGGGAAAGACGACCTACGAGAGGTTGTAGAGACCGATGGAACTAACGATTAAACCTTGTCCGCCACTGTTCTCTCATATCAATAGATATGTGGACAGAATGAATAACTGCATCTCTGCGAAATTGATGCCTGGTGAATTCTATATCTCACAGAATGAAGAAATGATCACCACGGTATTGGGATCATGCGTTTCGGCGTGCATCTACGATCCGAACAGGAAAATTGGCGGCATGAATCATTTTATGCTGCCAGATAAAGGTGCGGCCCAGAGCGATGAATCTGCGCGCTATGGTATCTATGCGATGGAAAGCCTGATCAATGAACTGATGAAATGCGGATGCCGGAAAGATGACTTGAAAGTGAAGCTCTTCGGTGGTGGCCAGATCATCCAGAACATGTCTGATGTTGGACGAAAAAACATTCTTTTTGCAAAAAACTTTCTCTACGCAGAAGGTATGCGACTTGAAGCATCAGATCTGGGGCTAATATTTCCGCGCAAAGTAAATTTTTTTCCACACACCGGGAAAGCGATGGTAAAACGCTTGCGCTCACTGCATAACGATACGATTGAAGCGCGCGAGAAGCAGTACGCTGCGTCACTGAAGCAAGAGGATATCGCTGGCGATATCGAGTTGTTCTAGCACAGGAAATGGCAATATGAACTCTGCAAAAATCAAGGTACTGATTGTTGATGATTCAGCTCTGGTACGAAAAATAATGACGGATATTCTAAACTCCGACCCAGAGCTTGAAGTCGTCGGCACGGCAATTGATGCCCATGCTGCGCGCGAGAAGATCAAGCAACTGCATCCGGATGTCATTACGCTGGATATTGAGATGCCGAGAATGGATGGCATAACCTTTCTCAAAAATCTGATGCGGCTCAATCCACTGCCGGTAATTATGGTGTCGACTCTTACCGAGAAGGGCGCAGAGGTTACTCTTGATGCGCTGGATGCCGGGGCGATAGATTTTGTCTCAAAACCGAAGATAGACGTTTCGAATACACTTGAGAATTATGCCGAAGAGATCATTGCCAAAGTAAAGGCGGCGGCGAAGGTCAGAGTGCGCCGTTATGAAGGAAATCGCGGTGTTAATGCCAGTTCACTGGTGAATGGCAATGGTGTGGAGCGCCTGAATGGCAACGCTATAAAGCCACGGCATTTCAAAACCACTGACAAGATTATTGCGATCGGCGCATCAACTGGCGGGACCGAGGCAATCCGTGAAGTACTCACGAAATTGCCAATTACTTCGCCGGGAGTAGTAATCACACAACACATTCCAGAGTACTTTAGCAAGGCATTTGCTGATCGGGTAAACCTCAGCTGTGCCATTACTGTTAGCGAAGCCAAAGACGGCGATATTGTATTGCCTGGCCACGCATACATTGCTCCAGGCAACAAACATCTCCTGATCCGCAAGGATGGCGCCAGATGGCGTTGCAAACTAAGCGATGCCGATCCGGTCAACCGACACCGCCCCAGTGTCGACGTGCTGTTCAATTCCGTTGCTGAGTGCGCGGGGCAGAACGCGATGGGTGTAATTCTCACTGGTATGGGAAAGGATGGGGCGAAAGGCCTGCGAATCATGCGTGATGCAGGTGCGAGTACGATCGCCCAGGATGAGGCCAGCAGTGTTGTCTGGGGTATGCCGGGTTCAGCTGTTGAATTAGGCGCGGCAAGTGAAATTCTGCCCCTTAACAAAATCGGCGGAAAACTCGCCAGCGCCTTTTCAGATGCCTGAGTACGGGGCCAGTGTTTGACAGCCGTGTGGGAATCATGGCCGGCAATTGCATGGTCACACACTGTGAGTCGACTGGCGCTAATTAGCTAAATTCAAGCTCAAGTAATCTTCATATGAGGTCGTAGCTAAACTATAACCTCAATCCTTGTGGGAGGTAGCCTGGTGACTGGACAGGTCGCTTGGGCACAACCGGGTTGATTAACCGGCGTAGTAAAAACAGTCAGTAGTATTCCATGCATTGGGATGAGTAATGATGAGCCAAGTAAACAACGATATGTCAATTCTCCTGATCGATGATGATCCTTTCTATTCGCAATTGGCAGTCGAAGTACTTAACAACCTCGGTTTCGATGAAGTCGCAGTCGCCAATGATGGCAGCTCCGGGCTCAATTGTCTGACCAAGACTGACCTGCGCTATGACGTCGTCATCTGCGACCTCAATATGCCAGAAATGAATGGCGTAGAGTTCATCCGCCACGCATCACAAACTGGCTTCGATGGCGGAATCATTCTCTTGAGCGGTGAGAACAAGCGCATGCTGGAAACTGCTTATGGAGTTGCCAAGACACATGACGCAAATATTCTGGGTGCCATGGCCAAGCCTATCAATCCTGATGAACTGCGTGAGGCCATGGGGCGACTACAGCCTAATGGGCAGAGCAAGCGCAGTTTCGTGCCGCAAGCTCCAATCACCGAGACCCAATTACGCGATGGTATCGAAGGTTCGCAGGACGATGAGGTCAAACTGGTTTTTCAGCCCAAGATCGAAGTCGCTACTGGCAGAATAGTTGGCGTTGAAACTCTGGCGCGCTGGTGGAATAAAGACCGTGGCATTCTCGGGCCAGGCGCGTTTATCCCTTTGGCAGAAGAGAAACAACTCATCGATTCTCTGACCAACACGATCTACAAGAAAGCAGTTCAGCAAGCCGCTCACTGGCAATCGGAAGACATTGAACTGCGCACGGCGATTAATTTCTCAGTGAACTCATTTTCCAGGCAGGAATTTTGCGATTTTCTGGTGTCCACCGTTCAGAAGGAAAGCATTGACCCGTCAAGACTGCTATTGGAAATCACCGAGACTCAGGCGATGTCGATAGCGGTTGATTGCCTCGAGTCAATTATTGGTATGCGTCTGAACCGATTTGGCTTGTCCATAGATGATTTTGGCACCGGCAATTCCTCGCTCGCACAACTCAAGAATATACCTTTCACCGAACTCAAGGTTGACAGAGCTTTCGTCAACGGAGCGGCGCAGAACGACAGTGCCTTGGCAATACTTGAGGCTAGCATCAGTCTTGCCCGAAAGCTCGAGATGGTTGTTGTGGCTGAAGGTGTTGAGACGCGCGAAGACTGGGATCTGGTAGAGCAGCTTGGCGTTGATTATGTGCAAGGCTTCTACTGTGCGAAACCCATGAGCAATGAAGATCTCATGACGTTTATGACGAAGTGGACTGGGCCGCATTGGCAGTAAGTAGAAGTTTTAAACCCGGAATCAGCAAGTAGTATTCACTCAGCCGACAGATTATAACAAAGAGGAGCGGGGCAGAGTCCTGACACAAGATCTTGAGACTTGAAGAAATCATGTCCAGAGCAAAATCGGGTAGCCCCGAGGATTTGCTCGTTGATGTCATTGGTGCGCTGGCAATCAGTTCCTCCTCCTGTATGGTGATCTGTAGTCAGGGAATTCCTGTCGGCATTATCACTGAACAAGACCTCGTCAGATTGTTTTACAAGTATTCTGAATACGGGTTGCCGGACGATCTCACAGCTGGTGAAGTGATGACCAAAGATCCTATTACCTTTAATACGGCTATGGATCTCAGCGAAGCTATCGCGATCATGAAAACCCAAAATCTCCGGCACCTTCCTGTAGTCAGCGAAACAGGCAAACTCGCGGGCCTGATTACTCTGGGTGATATGGTCGAAGCCTACTCTGTACTGGTAGAAGAAAATCACAAGCTGGAAGAAGTGTCAGAAGAGCTGCACTGGCTATCTATGGAGGACTGTTTGACAGAGATGCCGAACAGGAGAGCCATGGAGCGGGATCTCATGCACGCAGAGGCCAGGGCCCAGCGCTACAATGAAACCTACACTGTTGCGCTTATCGATATCGATTTCTTCAAGCCTTACAACGACTATTATGGTCACCTTAAAGGAGATGAGGCGCTCAAGTCGGTCGCATCCGTCCTGAAAGCAGTCGCCCGAACTTCTGACAGAGTATTTCGATACGGCGGTGAAGAGTTCTTGTACTTTATGCCCAATTCCTCAATTGACGATGCGGGTTCTGCGGCTGACCGACTTCGTATTGCTCTGGAGAAGGAAAATTTTGAGCATGCGAAGAACCCGTACGGCAAATTGACTATCAGTGTCGGGGTGGCACTGGGCACGGAGATTAAATGGCAGAACGTGCTGGAATACGCCGACAAAGCGCTGTACGAAGCCAAGGAGACAGGCCGAAACCGGGTTTGTATTGCCCGTCAGCCCGGGATTGAGCAAGTGCAGGAGATCGTGCGCAAGCGAATCGGTCCCGCCGTAAAAGAAGATCCGCATAGCTCCGTCGCTAGCGCGAAGTCCTGATTCCGCTCTGGACGTTCCAGTCCAAACCCGGGGTCAACCCGGTAGATTGCTGTCAAAGCCCTTTGTCCGAACTTTGCCCGGGTATATACTCCTGCTGACGTCAGAAAGTTGTAAAAGGCTGGAATTCAGCGCAGTGGAGTATCCCGAGCGCCAATTGGTTCACCTCTTGCGGCACAATGGCAATCTGAGTGTGATGTCTGTTCAGTCTCTCAGATAGATAGTCAATCATTGTTAGAATCAACATGGCCCAAGTGAAAGAAAAATCCGCACAACTGGCTGAGCAGCTCATGGAGTTAATCAGTAAGCATCAGTCAGGCGAACAAAATCCATCCACAGAATCTGCGTTACGCAGAGAAATGGCAGAGGCGCTGCATCGTGCGCGTCTATCCGGAGATGCGGTTGAGACCAAGCCGGTAGTCATCCTGCTTTCTGATATTCGGGGTTTTTCTGAAATCGCTGAGGCGTATGACGCCAATGCAGTAGTCGATATGCTGAATCGCTACTTTGCTGCCATGGGAAACATCATAGTGAGCTATGGTGGCTCAATCGATAAATTGATGGGCGATTCGATTCTCGTCACTTTTGGGTTACCGGAATCCTCAGACAGGGACATCGAGAATGCGATCGCCTGCGCCGTCGAAATGCAGTTGGCGATGTCAGGTTTCAACGAGGATAACCTCAGCCGCAATATGCCTGAAATCTACATGGGAATCGGCATCAATTTTGGTGACGTGGTCGTTGGTGCACTCGGCTCGGAGCACTACAGTGAATACACTGTGATCGGAGAAGAAGTGAATCTCACATCACGAATAGAGGCGCACTGTTTACGCGGCCAGATTCTTCTAAGTGAACATACCAAGGATTTGGCCAAAGACTTCGTCGAAGTAGGCCCGCCGAATAGCGTTGAAGTCAAAGGCGCACGAGAAGCCGTAAAACTCTTCGAGGTCTATTCGATCAGTCGGCCGAGAGAGATGCGCGTTCCGCGTCGTGAGGGACGTCGAAGTCCCAGAGTTGCCGTGCAAATGCCAATCAGCTTTCAGTGTCTGGCGGGCAAAATCATATTGCCAGACAAGCTTACCGGAGAGGTCATTGACATCGGTTATGGAGGGATGCTGATCGAAAGTGAAACGCGGCTTGCTCCATTGTCAGAAATCAAGATGCGCCTGTCTCTGGAGCTATTCAGTGATGCTACCACCGAGATTTTCGCCCGTATTATCAAGTCGACAGACCAGGATGGTGTCTACCACAGCAGCATGGAATTCACCTTTATTGATCAGGCCGGTCAAACCGCGATAAAAACGCTGGTAGATCGCCTGGTACTGACTCTGTAGAAAAAAGTCATCTAACCTGCTGTATTCCCTAGTAATTAAGTCTGCATAATCCGGTAATATCCTAACTGTTTTGTTGCATGGGATGGATTGATCAAATTCGGTAGACAAGCCATTTTTCAGCCCCTATGCTCGTTGGACTGATGGGAAACCGATAAAGCAGGGAGCAGAACCGGTTTGTAGTATTGATTTTACGGGGTACGGGATGGCGGTAAAACAAGAGGAATTCACCAGAAAATCTGCGCTCGACTCATTTTCCGTGCCTACTTTGGCATCAGAACTCAGCTTTCATTCCCAGGGGCACTCCCAAGTACTGCTTGCGTTACCGCAAAACGGGTGCATGCAAGCATGAAAACACCCAGCATGCTGCCGTTGCAAGACCTGCGAATTCTCGTTGTGGAAGATGAGGAATTTATTGCAGAGTCTCTTCAGGATCGTCTGGAATATCTGGGCGCTATTGTTGTTGGCGTGGTAGATACGGGCAGGGAGGCAATCGTCTCCGCGCAGTGGAAAAACCCGGAACTCATTCTGATGGATATCAATCTGAAGGATGCCATGACGGGTATCGAAGCTGCGGCAGAAATCCGACAGAAGCGTGCCATTCCGATTGTATTCCTGACGGGGCATGCTGACCTCGAAACTCTACAGCAAACCAAAGTCAGTGACCCATTTGGCTACCTGTTCAAGCCCTTCAGCGAAGCGGACCTGATCTCTACGATCGAGACGGCAACACGCCGTCAGGAGTTGGAGAACCAGCTTAGTGATTCCGAGTACCGCTTCAGAGCAATGTTGGAGAGCCTGGATGAAGGCGTTGTTTCAATCGACCCTGATGGCAGTCTGAGTTTTCTCAATCCAATTGCAGCGCGATTGATGGGCTGTGATAGCAATACTGTTCTCGGTAAACCCTGGGATAGTGTGTTCCGATTTCAGCCAGAACGAAGCGCTCACGAGGAGATCGAATTTTCCAGTCTGCTGAAATCAAATGAAGCAGTGACAGTGAAAGGGATACTGGAAAATAGCCTGAGCCAGCGTGTGCCGATTAGTGTAACCGTCTCGCCAATTCTTGACTCGGCGAAACCAGGGCACAAATTAGGCGTGGTATTGACTTGCAAGGATCTCACTGAACAGGTTGAGTTTGGGCAACAAATGCGCCATTCCGAAGAGCGGATTGCAGCTGTGTTCAGAAACAGCCCTGTTGCCATGACAATCGTTGACCTCAATAATCCTGCGCACACGCTTGACGTCAACAAGTCGTTCGAAAAAATGACCATGTTCACCCGCGAGCAGGCACTCAAGAGTATTCATCCAGAAACAAGTTTTTGGGACAGTGAGGTTGCATTTCGGGATATCTATGAAGAGTTTCGCCGTTATGGTCGCGTGGTAGGCAAGGATTTCAATTTTCGCCGGGCCGACGGCGCATTGCGCGCAGGCATTATTTCAGCTTCACCGTTCACTATTGGAAGTAAACAGTATGTGCTGACTTCCATAATGGATATTACAGACCGGAAAGAAACTGAGAACCTGCTGCGTGATAGTGAGCAGAAATTTCATGCGATATTCAGTCAGTCTTTTCAGTTCATTGGCGTGCTTGATATAGCAGGTAATGTGCTGGAGGCGAATGAGACCGCGTTGAGATTCGCAAATGTCAGTGCCGCCGATGTAATAGGCAAGCCATTTTGGGAAACTGCATGGTGGTCACATTCAGAGCTCTATCAGGAGAAACTGAAGTCGGCAGTACAGCGAGCTGCGCGTGGTGAGGTCGTCAGACTGGAAGTTACACACCCTGACGGAGAAGGACGAATCCACAATATTGATTTCTCTCTCAAACCGGTCAAGAACAAGGACGGCAATATCACGATGCTGATTCCGGAAGGCCGTGATATTACTGAGTTGCGCGAAATGCAGACCTCGCTGCAAATCAGCGAAGCGGAAAAGTCGGAGCTTCAGGCGAGCTACCTGCAGTCGCAAAAGATGGAAGCTGTAGGGCGTCTCGCCGCCGGTGTGGCGCACGATTTCAATAATCTTCTTACGGTCATTAACGGTTACGCCGATCTCATTGATCACGGCATTAATGATGGTGAAGAAGCCAATCAACTAATCAGCGAGATTCGCTCGGCAGGACAACGAGCCAGCACCCTGACGAAGCAATTGCTGGCGTTCAGTCGTAAACAAGTCTTGAAACCCAAGCGGGTAGATCTCGGGGTTCTTGTCGATGAGCTTGGACACATGCTGGAGCGGTTGTTGGGTGAAGACGTTATCCTGTCACTAAATATCGGCAAGCAGCTTTGGCCTATCAGCGTAGACCCCAATCAATTGGAACAGGTGATAGTGAATCTTGCTGTGAACGCCAGAGATGCGATGCATTTGGGTGGTACTCTGAGCATCGAAGCTGAAAATATCGTACTCGAAGGTGATATTCATGTTGGCTCGGACGGTAAGATTATCAGTCCTGGGCAGTACGTAGTGTTGCGCGTATCCGATAATGGTAGCGGTATGGATCCGGAAATTATCGGGCATATTTTCGAGCCGTTTTTTACCACCAAGGATCAGTCGCAGGGCACTGGCCTGGGTCTGGCTACTGTTTACGGTATCATCAATCAATCGGGCGGTAGTATTCAGGTGGATAGCGTGCCGAATCAGGGGACGACCTTTTCCATCTATCTGCCTGGTCTTGCCTCTGAAGAATTTACTGTGAGTAGCAGTTTTGAATCTCAGCCTGTGGCTACAGGTTCGGAGACAATTCTGGTAGTGGAAGA
>JASBUV010000070.1 GCA_030147705.1 Gammaproteobacteria bacterium | reverse complement strand
GCTGTAAACAGAAGTAAGGAGCAGTACACGCAAGAAGCAGCGCACTCAGTCAGCAACGAGTCCGTCCAGATAAAGTCTGCAGATCGCGAGATCTCTGGCTAAAAAAATAACAGGAGGACTGGGATGGCAACCTTAAACCATCTGAGCCGCCGACACTTTCTCAAGAGCGCCGGAGTCGCCACACTCGCCGGTGCCGCTGGATCTTTGCACGCTCAACCCGCCGATGTTGCCGATTCTTCACGGCATGCCTTACTTGCCGATGGCAAATTTGATTTCGACAAAGTGTATAACCGCGTGGGAAGCAATTGCTCGCGCTGGGACTCTCCCGCTCGTCGCTATCCCGAAGGCGTATTCAAATACGGGATGGGCGTGGCCTCCATGGACTTCGAGTGCGCACCTTGTATAACCGAAGCGCTGCAAGAGCGGATTCAGCACCATAGTTGGGGTTATCTCAGCACCACCGATCCGCTCCGCGAAAGCATCGTCAAATGGGCTGGTGAGCGCCATGGCATCGATCTGGACACCCGCGAGCTAACTCTCTCTGATGGCGTCTATCCAGGACTGGTCGCCGCCCTCCGCGCCTTTGCCCAGCACGGCAAAGTTCTTCTCACGACTCCTGTGTACAGTGGCTTCTATACGATTGCCCGGCGCGCACAAGTGCAAACTGTCGACAGCCAGATGCAGTACGTCAATGGTCGCTATGAAATCGATTGGGAAGATCTGGAAGCCAAGATGACGCCTGATGTGCGGGCGATGATTGTCTGCAATCCACAAAATCCAACTGGCAATGTGTGGAGCGAGGACGATCTGTTGCGCATGGGCAAACTCTGCCTCGATCACAATATCGTGGTGCTCTCCGATGAGATTCACTGTGACGTGATACGCAGCGGCTATACCTACACACCCTTTGCGAGCCTGCCAGATGCTGCCGTAGTCAACAACAGCCTGACCTTCACCGCCATCAGCAAAACCTTTAATCTGGCTGGCATGAAGAATGCGCACTACTACTCTCGCAACCCGACTCTTTTACAGAGGGTCAATCAGTTTCACGCAGCGGAGCTCAGCACGCTCGGCGTGGTCGCCACTGAGGCGGCCTACAATCACGGCGGCGAATGGGCGGACCAGTGTGTTGCCTACGTCGATGAGTGCCATACCCTGATCGAGAATCACATCAAGGAACACATGCCGATTGTTGGCTACACACGCAACGAAGGCACTTACATGACCTTCCTCGATTTCAGCCGCGTGATGAAAGCAATCAATGCCAAAGAGCAGGCAGTCGTGCATGGCAAAGAGACTCCGGAACACTATTTCCAGGATTGGCTGGTGCATCAATCTGGCGTCTATCTGAATCCGGGCTCTGATTATGGCGCCGGCGGAGAAGGACATATGCGGATGAACACCGCTTCTTCCCGACTGGTTCTGAAAGAGGTACTGGATGCCATTGCCAGTGCGGTCAACAAAGTCTGAGTGAACCAATAATAATTACAGGGGCATACCACTGTATGCCCGACAGCGTTGGAGCAAAGCATGAAAACAACTCGGCGTGGGTTCGTTAAAACCATCGGATTTACCACTGCGGCCGGTGTGCTGACAGGAACTTCACTTTTGTCACGCAGCGTGCAGGCACAGACCCGTAAGGCGCATCTCGAGAAGGTCTATGACGGCGGAGTCATACAGCTTAATCAGAATGAGAGTGCCCGCGGCCCCGGGCCGAAAACCATGGAAGCGATTCACACTCACACGACCAAACGCATTGGGCGTGGCTACTCGCCAGACCACGTCAACGAACTCATTGACGTAATCGCCGCCGGCTACAATATCGAACGGAATGAGGTGCTGCTGGCCACTGGCTCTTCCCCACTGCTGCAAGGTTCAGTTCGTGCATTCTGTGCTCCTGACAAACCCCTTGTGACAGCTGGCCCTACTTACAGCACCAGCGAAGGTACCGCTCGCTCAATCGATGCGCCTATCGAACGCATTCAGGTAGGCAATGACGGCAAGTTGCAGCTGGACGTCATGGCCGATACGGTCAGGGAAGTTGGAGCAGGTCTGGTGTACATCTGCAATCCCAACAATCCAACCGGCACTGTGCATTCTCCGCAGGCAATTGAGGCGTTCGTGCGCCGGATCATGTCTGAGAACCCGTATACGGTTGTCCATCTGGACGAAGCGTATATTAACTACGCAGACCCTTCTGTGATGGAGACTGCTCTTCCACTCGCACTCGAATTTGAGCGTGTCTTCATCACCCGTTCGTTCTCCAAGGCCCACGGCATGGCAGGTTTACGGGTCGGATATGCACTGGGGCAAGAGCAGACACTGGACATGATCGACAACGCCTGGGGCATGGGTGACGTCAATATGATTGGTGCGATCGCCGCTCTCACAGCATTCGAGGATTACGAGCATATCGAGTGGGAACGCCACGAGAACGCGGAGATTCGCGAGTTCACTGTCGCAGCAATTCGCGATCTCGGCTTCGAGGTCTGGGACTCGCACACCAACCATATCTTCCCCAATCTCCGCCGCCCTGCTCGGGAATTCCGGGAAGCCTGTCTGCAACACAACATTCTCGTTGGCCGCGACTTCCCACCCCTTGCTGAAACCCATAGCCGCATCTCACTGGGAAGCCGGGAAGAGATGCAGCAAGCCGTTGAGGTCTTCCGGCGCGTGCTGGGATAACGACTCGTAGTCACACCTGGCAATCATGAGGCCGGATTTCTCCGGCTTCGCGATTGCTATAGCCCTTTCGGAATGTTCTAATCGCGCAAACGATTTTTGAGCTACAGACTTATGTCCAATCCTATCTCTTCCCTGTTTGGCCGATCACCGATTCGCCCTATCCAGGAACACATGGAAAAGGCGCAGCAGTGCGTAGTGCTTCTGGGCGACTATCTTGAAGCCAGCTTTCAGGATAACTGGATCGAAGCGGAGAAGCTGCAAGGTGAGATAAGCAATACCGAGAAAGAAGCGGACCAGCTCAAATACGAAATCCGCATCAGCATGCCGAAGAACATCATGCTGCCGGTTGCACGCACAGATCTGCTCAATCTGCTCAACTCGCAAGACAAACTCGCCAATCGCACCAAAGACATCGCCGGCCTCATGCTGGGGCGGCGTATGCAAGTGCCTGAAGGGCTGCGCGATTCAATGCGTACCTTTTACCAGCAAAGCCTTGCAGCCTCGGAGCAGGCTCTGAAAACCATCAATGAGCTTGATGAGTTATTGGAGACGGGATTTCGCGGCAAAGAGGTGCAGTTCGTGGAGAAGCTTTTGCAGGAGCTGGATGAGCTCGAACATCAAAATGATGTCACGCAGATAGGAATCCGGGCAGCGCTGTTTAAACTTGAAAGCGAGCTGCCACCGGTGAACGTCATGTTCCTGTACCGGGTAATCGATTTGATCGGCGACATCGCAGATACATCGCAGTCAATCGGCAATCGACTGTCGATCCTGATTGCCAGTTAACCTAATAAACCAAAATAATAAAGCAGTAGAAAATTCATGTCAGAGATAATTGCCCAGCACGGCACCCTGTTCCTGGGGATGGCCATCGTATTCGGTTTTTTCATGGC
>JASBUV010000058.1 GCA_030147705.1 Gammaproteobacteria bacterium | reverse complement strand
TATTGAGCTGGATCAGCCGGGCCAATTGCTCGCAGATCTGCGGGTTATTTTCCGCGAGATTATCTCAACCAGTACGACCTTTGTGGCAGCCTCAGTGCCTGTTAACGTGTTCAACCGTTCGGACATCGTTGATAACGTGTTTCTTGCACAGTTCGCTGTTGATGAAGATGGTCGCCCCTATTGGAATGGTAATCTCAAAAAGCTGAAGATTCAGGAAACAACTGATGAATTGGGTACGCCTACTATTCAGCTGGTTGATGCCAATGATGAGCAGGCTATTGCTGCCGACGGTCGTATATCCTTTGATGCGCTCACCTATTGGACAGATGATGCTTCGCTACCAGCACCAGTTGATGACGAGATCGCCGGTAAAGATGGACGCTCTGTTAACCGGGGTGGTGCAGGCCAGCAGATTCCCGGCTTCCTCGCTGGTGCGACGTCGATCGGGGATGACAATGGGGCAAGCACACGTACCGTCTATACCGAGCCAGCTTCCGGTTCTGTTCTGATGAATCTGGGCATCAGCAATGCCGCTTCGTTGCAGTCAGACCTTGGCGCCGCGAACGTTACTGAGGCTCGAGACCTGATCAAGTGGTTGCGTGGTCAGGATCAGCAGGATGTCGATGTTGATGGCAACTACACTGAAGCCCGGCCCTGGATTATGGGGCCTCCTCTCCATTCGCGCCCCCTGCCGATTAACTATGGTGCGCGTCCAGGTGGCTATTCCACAAGTAATCCGGATATTCGTATTTTCATGGGCACCGATGACGGTTTTATGCACTCCTTTCGCAATACAACGGCGGCAGGTGCCGAGTCTGGTGTAGAAGACTGGGCGTTCATGCCCCGCGCCGTCATGGACAAAATGTCAATCTTGCGCACCAACTCGTCTGTGTCTCCGCATCCATACACAGTGGATGGAGCTCCATCAGCATACGTTGTTGATACTGATGGCGACGGCACTATCGGACTGGATGGCAATGGCGCGGCCGATCCATCCGACAAAGTCTATCTCTATTTTGGCTTGCGCCGCGGGGGCTATAGCTACTATGCGCTGGATGTAACCGATCCTGATAATCCTTCCTATCTCTGGAGCATCGACAACACTGGCGACTTTGCAGAGCTGGGAATGAGCTGGTCGAGCCCAAGAGTGGGCACAGTAAAATACGGCGCGAGCAATACTCCGGTCATTATTTTTGGTGGGGGATACGATCCCGATAAAGACAGTGGTGCGGCTGACGACGACCAGGGCAATGCCATCTATGTAGTGCATGCAGAAACTGGCGCATTGGTCTGGAAAGCCACCTATGGCGGAACCACCGGTGCACAGTCTGCGACTGAATATCATCATAGCGGCATGGTTGATAGCATACCCTCCGACCTGTCGGCGATTGATACCAATGCCGACGGCAATATCGATCGTCTCTATGTTGGTGATACAGGTGGCACGGTGTGGCGTGTCGATATGCCTGAAGGCAATACCGACGTGCGCGCCAGTAGCTGGTTTGTTTCAGAGCTGGCCAACCTCGGTCGCGATGACATCACACCAGTGACCAACAGCAATGATCGACGCTTTTTTCACCGCCCTGACTTTGTGCCCAGTTCAGACGCAACTGGTGCGTTCGATGGAGTCTTGATCGGTTCCGGTGACAGAACGGATCCGCGTGGTACGAGTACATCCAATTTCTTCTATATGTTGAAAGATCGTAATGTCACGACCGGGTCGGTTTCTGGCAGCCCCTACAATCACGAAGATCTCACTGGTGGAAATCCGAATGGCCTCGGTGACATTACCAATACCTGTATTAATGATGGCGCCTGTACCGCGGATCTGACCAACGGTTGGAAGCTTGAACTGGAAGAGACGGGGGAGAAAGTGCTCGCGCCGGCGCTTACGGCTTTCGGAACAATCTTTTTTACCTCGTTCCTGCCTGATGGAACATCGTCGGAGCAGGGGTCGATTTGCGAACCGACGGAGGGGGCGGGGCGGCTCTACGCCGTGAATATTACGGATGGGTCACCGGTTAACAATTACGACACAACCGATGGCAATGACTCGGCGCTGAGTAAGACTGACCGATTCAATCCTCTGGCCTCCGGAGGCATCCCGGCGGAAGTAGTGCCTATTGGTGAATTCATATTACCGCCAGATCTGAATCCGGAGAGTACCGGTGGGCGAGCATTCTGGAAGACCTTCTGGTATGAGAAGAATGTGGATAATTTATAGTTGGGCCAGTGAGTAAGTGCAGGTATAGTTAGAGCCATGATTGATTTGAGAAATGCAAAAGGCTTCACGCTGATTGAGCTGCTTCTGGTCGTCGCGATCATCGGCATACTCGCGATGGTAGCAATCCCTTCTTACCAGGACAGTGTCATGCGCGGAACGCGTACTGTTGCCCAGTCTGCCCTGATGGATCTTGCCAATCGCCAGGCGCAGTTCCATCTCAATAACAGAACTTATACGGACAACCTGACCAACCTTGGCTACGACGCAGGCATGGTATTCGATTCAGGGGGAGACAGTGCTATCGCGTTTAACAGCAGCCAGTCTCCTGTTGCGTCAGGCGCTACGGATCGTGTGTATATTGTGAAGATTGATAGCGCGGACGCAACGAGCTTTTCTGTTTCTGCAGTACCTCAGCTTGGCCAGGCTGCGGATGCCGAGTGTGCAACTCTGTCGATCAATCAGTTGGGTGCACAAACCGTTTCAGGTACCGCCGCCGCGAGTGAATGCTGGTAGAGCTGCATCAGCTTCTACACATTCTCCAGCTTTTCCAACTTCTCCAACTTCTCCAATTCTGACTCTCAATCGCCAGTCATTACTCTGCATGACGAATCCTGCGTGACTCACCCGGGTTGGTGAACAAATCCGCTGCACGTAATTCCGGTGGGCGCTGCAAGGGGTCGGCAGGGATTTGTATGGGGACGTGAATGCCTATGCTCGCGCGCGCACCAACTCTCTGCTCCAGAATCTCTCTCCCTGACCGGGAGCCAAGAAACCAGTACGGTGGAAATGCAGCCTGAGGTTGATTCCGCTGCCAGAATTCAGGGTCATTCGAGAAATGGACCTCTCGTGGATCGGCGTCGCCAAGATGCAGCACCGTTGTTGCGTCGTCCAGTGTGACGCGCCATGCAATGTTTTCAACATCGAGCCGTGACTCGGGCCATCCGGAATGAGGAATTCTGATTGCTTCAACCAAAAGCGAGTCGATTTCGATTTGAACTGGTGCTTCCTGATATTCCAGGCTCACTTGTTGTATGCGTCCCATAAGCTCACTGATATCACCTTCCTGGCGCATTGCCATGACCGCCTGCGCAGGGGCAAATAACAGAAGCTCGGGGAGAGACCGCATGAGACTTATCATATCGCTTGGGGAGAAATGGTCACCGTGGAAGTGGCTGATAAAGACCCCATCCAGCCCATCGAATGGTGCGGTGCCGGCAAACAGGGCCGTTTCCAGATTCTCGGGAAGCAGCAGGTATTGCCCGAAGCCGTTGCGAAAGATGGGGTCGAATGCGATTTTGGTGTCGCCATGTGTGACAAGCACGCCTTCGTTCGCCAGATAGATCGCATTGCCGTCCACTGCGTGTACTGTGGCGGGCGTAGTGATCATCAGTAAGAGGGCAACCAGAGGGAGCAGGGCTGAGCGGGTATTTCTCACGTGCATGACAAGTTCCTCGTTCGATCATTGCTAGCAAGCAAAGCAACTTATCTTGTCGCTGTAAAGCAGAACGAGACAGCCGTGCTGGACTGCAGCCGCGGACTGCAGGGTCTGGTGAGAGTCTGGTGAGAGACTCTCAGTCGTTCTGAGCGCAACAACCGCCTGACCTTTCTGCCTTCAATTAGCCCTTGAGTGGTCTTCAAGCCCGGGAAATCGCTAAAACCTCCCCCGAAATCTGTCGTAGTACAGGATTCAGGCCCCTGAGCTTGTGAGTGCGATCATCATAAAAAAAGAAACGATGCCATGCGGATTGGAAGAGCGATAGGTATACAAACACTCACTACCAGTATCATGTTCTTGATTCTGGTGGCCACGGTATCCTTTTACTGGCTGCGTCTTGACTCTGGACAAGCCAGAATTCGGGATGATGCCATCACCCTGCGTGACTATCGGCTACTATCCGAAGCTGTTGGCGCCTGGGTGCTCAGCGGCGAACTGATATTTGGTCGGCAGCAACCCGATCTGATCGAGGTGGGTTTGCAGCAG
>JASBUV010000050.1 GCA_030147705.1 Gammaproteobacteria bacterium | reverse complement strand
ATGCAGTGGTCTTTACGAAAGCTAGTCACTTGCGCGCTGCCTGCAGCTGACACCGCAGGCAGCGCGATCCTTCAAGCCACCAGTTTGCGGTAAAGGTGCCAGGTCGCATGACCAAGCACTGGTAACGCAACAGCAAGGCCTATCAGAAAGAAGGCCGCACCAAGCGCCAACAGAGCAACGACAATCAGCCCCCAGACACACATCACGCCTAGATTGTCAGCGAACGCCCGAACCGAAACCTGAATTGCAGTCCCCGAGGTCACTGGTTTGTCCAACGCCAATGGAAAGGCAACGACAGAAATTGCCATCGCGGCACAAGCAAAGAGGAAGCCAACGAAGTTACCATAGACGACCAAAGCACCTCCTCTGCGAGTAGAGAAAAGTTCGTCTATCAGAGCAGCAACCGTGGCCGGAGGATTTTCGGAGAAGAGCCCGAAGTAGATCATTTCCGCCATGTAGAGCCAACCGACATACAGCAGCATCATCACAATCGAGAGTGCAAGTATCGGCGCGAATGCCGAGGTATGAATAAAGCTGAAGGCTGATCCCCAGCGCATGGGCATGCCCTGCTCACGCTGCCTGCTCATTTCAAAGAAACCTATCGCAATGATCGGTGCGATCAGGTTGAATCCCGCCACCATCGGAAATGCCAGATAGCGCAAATTCTGATCTGCCGCGAACAAGACTATTGTCAGGGCAATCAGAAAATAAAAGGCAATTTGAAATGGAATGGAAATCGGGCGCGCCGAAAAATCTGAATATCCGGCTTTCAGGCACTGCCTGAGGTCACTAATCGTTACTTTGCGTGTCTGAATTTCTGCCGCGGTCAATCTTATGTCGTCGAAGAGCGGCCCGTGTTGTCGAGAACTTGCTTGATACATAGTGCTACTACTCCCTTACTGATTAACCAGTGGGGATGCAGTATGGGGATCGACTAGTCCCTTAGCGCAGATTTGCACAGCTTGTACCATGCCTCTGCGTTCGCTTTTGATCGCCTTTAATCGCCTTTGATCAGTTGACTGAGAACCTTCCAGCGAATCTCTCGATTGAAGCAATCGATTCGAGACACCTGAAACTCTCAGTCAAAGCGACTGCCACATACTTCGTCTGCGACGAACAACTGTTGCAGTACTGTCTGGCAGCTATTCCCTGGCCCCACTCTGCAGCCACAGCCGGAATTTAAGCTACTGTTTCCTCGCGAATTTCTTCGCTACAACTTTGCTGTAAGACTAGTCTACACCCGATTTTTGGCGAAATACAAAATTATCCTGGCCAATTGAAGATCGGGCAGGTCACTCAGCGCAAGATATGGCGCTCAAGCATCCGCCTGCGAACTACCGCACCATAGACGTTGCCTTCATGATCCACGCCTACCCCTTCTGCGCCGGAATGGGGATCCGTCAGCGGTTCGAGATCTTCAATAAAGGCATCCACTGAGCCGGTAATAGCCGAGCCGATACGTATGCCCTTCATTATCCCAGACAGTTCATTGGCTCCTGTATCCGGCCCGGACTCCGAGTCGGCGACATAAATCCGGTCGTCAGGCGTAATGTATATCCCGCTCGGCCGACCAAATTGCCGCCACTCTTCTATAAATTGCCCGTCCTGGGTAAAGAGTTGAATGCGGTTGTTTTCCCTGTCGCCGACAAAGAGTCTGCCTTGCGAATCCATGGCAATCGTGTGAGGTTCGCTCAATTGTCCTGGCCCTGAGCCCTGCTCTCCCCAGGATTTGATGAAAGTACCAGTTGCGTCGAAATGCATTATTCGATTGTTCAATCCCCCGCGATGGCTTTCTGCAATAAAAATATCGCCATCGGCTGGATCGATAACCACATCATTGGGAGAGTGCAACAACTCCTTACTGGACCCGCCTTGCCCTGCGCTTCCCAGACGCATCAACACTTCTCCGTCTGGACTGAATTTGATCACTTGATGGCCGATGCGATCATTGCCGCGGGCATCGGTAACCCACAAATTACCGTCAGCATCTACTGCAGCACCGTGAGGAAACACGAACATGCCCGCCCCGAAGCTTGCGAGCAAATTCCCCTCATAATCGAATTTCAGTATTGGCGGTTCCGGACGTGCATCACAGCTGTTTTCAAAGCAGCGATGCACCACGTAGATAAACTGCCCATCAGGCGATGGCTCCACGGCTGTCACGGCGGCCCAGGCGGAAGTGCCTTGCGGCAGCTCACCCCAGTCTCGTTGCGTGGTATAGGGCCGGGGCAAGTCATTGCGCACGCCATGGGCAGAAGACTCCACCTCTTGCGCTTGAACTGGCAAGAAGCAATACCCGAAACTCAAGAGCGCAGCAATTTTTGGAATGAAACTGCGAGACATAGACAGGTGCTCCGAATCAGAAAACTCTCAGACTCTGAAGTCTGCCTATATCAATGCATGCTGGCAACAGAATCGCAACGCCACTGAGCGTGACATGGCTGCAAACCAAACTGAGCGGCGATGGAGAAGATCGAGCGAGGCTAGTGAGATCAGGCCGGTGTGAGCGCTGCGTGTTCGGTGAGCGTACTGCAGATGAAGCTGCACAGTCTCAGCTCATCTTCGTCTGCCATCTCATCAAACTGGCAGTGAACCACCGACGTGTCGTCTCCTTCGACGTAGCGAATACTGGTTAGCTGAGCTCCAGATCGCAGTGTGAAATCTTGTTCGAGATTGATGCTACAGGATTCCAGAATCTGCAAATTGCGGAAGCGATCAGATTGATCCCCTCCGATCAATATCTGCGCACCGGAGACCGAGATATCAATCAGCTTGCCTTCGAGCTTGTAGCCCATTGCAAGGTAAAGCGTGGCAGGACAGTCTTCCTTGAGTTCCTGCAGGTTTACTCGCCGGCTACTGCGCAACTGAGTACAGCGGATCTCATAGGGTAGTTCAGCTTCATAGGCTGGACGTACAATGCCATTGGAATCGGCATTGATTCCGTCGCTGACCCGACACTGAAAGAGTATCGACAACCCACCTGTTTGACCCCGGAACAAGACCTGCTGTTTGACATTACATCCCTCATTGACCAGCTCACGATCAAGCGTGAATGTCCCGGACTCTACATTAACAGAGCGTAGCGATACCGGATGGGAGATGACTTTTTTGCCATCGATGGTCATGTAAGTGAAGCGCCAGCGCTTGTCGATCGCCAGGCGTAATAACTGCACGATCTGTTGCCGGTGTATGAATTTTTCTTCGCTGAAGTCCAGTGCGGTCATGATGCGCCCCAAATCCCAATGTATCCCTCCGTTCAGTACGACATCCGGGAAGCATTACTTTAGTGGTATAACGCAACGAGCCCGCGAGGGACTATCTATTTGAAGTATTCGAATGATGGCTGCGCCAGCCTATTCGAATGACGGCTGCGCCAGCGCTAGCGCGTGCTGCTTGATATCATTTGGCCAGGTATCAATCTCAAAGGCGAAGCGGCGCTCATCCCGGTTATAGAGTGCGCGAATGGCCTCCTCAAAGCCCTCCAGATTACCGCCGATGGCATACATGAATTCGTAGGCAGCCTTCTGAGACGCACGCGCCACGTCGCCTGTACTCACTTGCTTGCGAGCCTGATCGACAAGCTTGCGCAGAGCAACGGATGCACCACCTGGCTGCTCGGCAAGCCATGCCCAGTGTCTCGGCAGCAGCGTCACTTCTTTGCCTACAACACCCAGTTTGGGGCGCCCTCGTCCGCGCGGAAGCTCTGGCTCCTCAGTCTGTGTGTAACGACTGGCGATTTCATCCGGTGTACCACGCAGATCGAGATCCACTGGTTTGCTGGTGCGTGCATGGAATACTTGGACATCCTCAGCGCTGGTGTCACCTTCAATCGCTTTGGCAACCTGCAACGCGACTTGATCAAGCACACCTGCTGCGATGCGACGCCCTCTGGCAAATGCCACGAACTGGTCCGAGTTCTGATGAGATGTCATCGTCGCCACCTTTTTACCTTGGTATAAATAATTTGAAGCATTATTACCCGGGTTTAATTAAATCGCAACAACTAAATCAGATTCATGCGCATTAGAGCCAGGCTCAACAAAGTAATGACGATGACAAGCTGCCCTGCCCAGAGCAGCCAGCGTGCAGGGCCAGAAATACGCTCCGTCAGGCGATGTATCGGAAGATACAAAAACTGATATCGATGTAGATTCATGCGTGTCACCTCTAATCCTTATGCCAACAGTCTTCGAATAGAACAGGGTCGATGCTAGTCACTTCCCGAAGCGGAGGTAACACACTTTCTGCCAATGCAATGTTTTCCTCTCTGAACAACGACTACATGCAGTAAATCGCTGCCGCGCCAAAAACCGAGAGCCAGCGCGCATTCACCGAGTTATGCACCCGATTTCCTCAATGGCTCGCTAGACTGGCGTCGTTCAATCAGAATTCACGAATCAGGAGCACGATTATGGGTGATTGGGGAAACAAAGACGGGCGCAAACTCACCGCCTACATACTGTTGGGCATTGCAGTCTATGTCGGTCTGGCCAATATCGGTGTGCTCGACTTTCTCGGAATCCGCGATCTCATCCGCTGGATAATCCGGACACTCTGGTCATTGCTGCCTACAGCCGTGCTGGTGCTTGGCGTGTACTGGTTGAGCAAATCCGGCGCCAAGCAGCGCTCACTGATTCCCTGGCTGGTTATCGGTGTTGGCGCGCTCATGATGATTGCGCAGTTTGATCTGTTTGGTCTGTCATTCGGCGATCTCGCCGTTCCACTCTGGCTGGCAGTCATTGCCTTCTTTATTCTCAATCCGCGTGAGTTGTTGCCCAAGCGCATGAACACGTCGACCGAGCAACTCGAGGAAGGAGAAGAGAATCTGAATCTCATCGCGTTCATGGGAGGAGGTGAACTGCACTACGATACGCAACGCCTGAAGGGCGGAGAAATTATCGCCGTGATGGGTGGTTACGACATTGATTTCCGGGAAGCCGACATGGAAGGCGATAGCATGGAACTGAATCTGATCTGCTTCATGGGTGGCGTCGAGATCAAGGTTCCAGCACACTGGGATGTCGTCAAACCTGGAGCGGTGTGTATCATGGGGGGATTTAGTATTAAAGCCCAGTGCCGCGCTGAAGATCTCGATCTGCCGCGCAAGAAACTGATCATCAGGGGAATCGCCCTGATGGGTGGTGGCGAAATAAGAAACTGAAGGGTCTCTCTCCGATTAGTGGACTGAGAGTATCAAATGCATCCAATTTTTAATTCCCCTCTGCGATTCTCTGGACTGATTCTGGTCTGGTTGCTGCTGGCAACCGGTATCAGCTGGGTAATGAGCCAGGCTGGCGATCTACCCTTCAACGACAGCTTCATCCTCTTCGCACCGCCCTATTTTCTGAGCCTGATTTTTATCTTGCCGGTCTATTATGTCTGCCGCGGTCTCCCGCTGAACGAGACTTCGACTCTCATGCTCGTCGCAAGTCACGGATTGACGCTTCTGGTTATCCTGAGTCTGTGGTCCATGTTGGGCACCAGCTATTCCAGCTGGCTAGCCGGAGTGACAGATTCAGAGCGCTGGTCTGTGTACTACGGAAGCACCTCCCTGCTGAACTACGGGCTCATTGGTCTACAGCTCTCCTTGCTGGTGTTGCTCCACTATTTGTACTTCGCACTGGATAAGGCGCGTCAACTCGAAAAGGAAGCCTTGCATCAGAAACTTCTGGTCAGTCAAGCCGAACTACAAACGCTGCGAGCTACCGCTCATCCGCACTTCTTATTCAATTCGCTCAATACACTGGCCAATGTGACGCTGAAGGATGCCGATAAGGCACACAGGCTTTGCCATCTACTGGCTGACTTTCTTCGCTACAGTGTGGCGTACAACAAACAGGAGACGGTCACTTTGCGTGATGAGCTGGAGCACATCCAAAACTATCTCGGCATCGAGCGTGAACGCTTCGGAGAGCGATTACACACTGAGTTTTGCACGGAGGATGATGTACTGGATGTGGAGCTGCCTCCACTGATACTTTTCCCTGTGGTCGAAAATGCCATCAAGCATGGCATAGACAGCCTTATTGAAGGCGGGACAGTTACGATCACGGCCAGAAAGAATGGCGCTAATTTGCTCATCAAGGTGAGCAACCCGGTCGATGAACTGGGACAGAAAGCACGTGGTACAGGGCATGGACTGGCCTCGCTGGAACAAAGACTCAAAAATCGCTACGGTGAGCGCGCCAGAATTCAGCGAGAAAAAGCTCAGGGAAGCTTCGCCGTATCACTCTATTTACCGATTGAACGGCCCGATTCAATGAAATCAACAGAGGCAAAGGAGTCGCATCTGGCATGAGTCAGGAACACGCACCGATCACAGCAATTGTTGTCGACGATGAACCGCACGCACGTGAAGGACTCGCGAGCATGTTGGAAAAAATTCCGGAATTACAGATCGTACAGCTTTGCGAAAATGGACTACAGGCAGTTAAAGCTGTCAGCACGCTAAGCCCACAGCTCATGTTTCTCGACATCCAGATGCCCAAGCTGGATGGTTTCGATGTGCTGGAACTACTGGGCCCGGACGCGCCCTGCACTATTTTCGTAACAGCATTCGATGAATACGCGGTGCGTGCATTCGAGGCAAATGCAATCGACTATCTCCTCAAGCCAGTCGATGCTGAGCGCCTGAAGCTGGCTGTACAAAAAGCTTGCCAGCGATTGCACAATGCTGAGGCGATTCATGGCAGGCATCAGGCGTTACAGCAAGCACTCCATGAAAACGATTACATTCAACGAATTCTGGTCAGGGATGGCAGCGATGTCCATGTCCTCCCGGTTGAAGCGATTTCGCACATAGAATCAGCGGATGACTACGTGGCGATTCACGCTAATGAGGAGACTCACATAAAACTTGATCGATTGAGCAAACTGGAAGAGCAACTCGACCCTCGCTTGTTCTGCCGCATCCACCGCTCATGCCTGCTCAATATCAGTTATCTGACGCGAATCGAAACTGAAACCAAAGACACCCGGATCGCCATCCTGAAGTCTGGAAAGGAGCTCACAATCAGTCGCAGTGGCTATGCCGCTCTCAAGGAATTGCTCTAGCAACCGGGCTGATGTCAGCGTTACTGATTGCCGAGCCAGGCACTCTTGCCACCAACATAGTTGGGGGCCGGTCCCTGCCAGAAATCCGGAATGTCATTGATGCGCCCTGCCCAGGCACCCAAAGGCGGAAGAATATGTGCGGTATAAGAGACACCGCCTCCGTTGCCTTCGGTTACAGCATCGCGCGTGAATGAATGATAGTGGTAACCATAATCTCCGTGCTCGTGGCCACCAAAGTCATCTAACGGAACTGAAACGCCTTCGCTGCTAGTATCGCCCGGTTGATAAATACCGTATCCAGCCACGCCATCGAAACCCATGCTGACAATCGGTGGATGGTCGCGTCCAACATAGTCACGCGCGTTGTACAGATGCAGACCGCTACCACGGCCACTGTGCGCATCTGCATGATAGTGCACTCCCAAGCCTCGGCCCGCGTGCATCCCCTGCGCTGACAATTCAGCAGCCTCTTGCGCAATATGCAGTGTGTTGTTGTAGGTGGGATAAATCACAACACCATCAACCGCGATCCCCGTAGCATTTACCGATGCGTAATTGTGATGATCGTAAGCCGTCACACCAACGTCGGAGGCAAGATCATTGACCATGGTGTTTTCTGTCAGGCTCGTCACTTCACCGTAGTCGCGCAGCGGAATCTTGGTGAGATAGGCTTCGCGATGATAACTGCGGGTAACTGACTGTTGCTCGTAGCTTCCTCCGTTGCCATCACCCGGCGGGCGCGCCACATCCCAAAGAAGTGCCATGGAATCCGGTATGCCATAACTGGCAATCACCATGAATGGATGATGGACACCCTGGTCATCAGTAGCGTTGGTGAAATAGACGTAGGGAACTGTTAGCTGACCTATTGCACCATCGGTCGAGTCCGAGCTGGTCAGTACGCGGGACAAGAGCCCTGCGCGAAATGCGAGATAGAATTCCTTCGGATAGCGAAGCTGCGACCCTTCCGAGATCAAGTCGCTCTCAATCGTCTCCAGCATCGCGGTCGCGGCAGCGGTTGTCGTCGAATCGACACCCGGCGCAGTCAGCTGATCAGCGTATTGCGAATTCACTTGCTGGGGAGTACTCGCCAGAGAATCGTTGGTCAGTTTTACCTGCGGAGTCACCTCAGGATTGCTGACACGGTTGGTATTGCCCGGGTTGAAATCGAAGGGGATGGAAAGATCGATGGCTGGCTGATACAAGGAGATAGCGCTACCCGCACTCGCACGCACAAAGAATTTGTCATCCATGATTTGCAGCTCACGCTGCTGCCAGCCGGACTCCGACACAAAAGCGGAACTACCGGCGTCGTATGTTTTGCGCCCAGACGCCACCAGAACCTGACTACTGCTACCTGAGACCTCGAAAACGAGATACGCGGAACTGGCATCATCCCGTGAGCCGCTGCGAATATCCCGCATAAGCAGCTCTTCGCTATTGCTGTCCCAATCCAGAGCATAGTTACTGTGTAAGACTGAGTGGATTCGGTACCCTCCGCCGTCTTCCTCGATGAACTGAAACATCGCCTGCAAGAGCTTCTCGTCAGCCAGCTCGGTCTGGGCTGCCATTCCGGATTCGAGTAACAAGGAAGACTCAATCGTATTGCCCGATTGACTGACCCGCATCACATCCGAACTGGCAGCAGGCCCCAGCGAGAACCGTTGCAAATCGGCAACGTCTGCTCCTAGCGCGGACCAAGCAACAGGTCTCGTAATAGCAAGCAGATCGACCACAGGAGAAGGTGCATAGAAGTTGGTAACCGCGACTGGTTCGGCACTGATGGTGAACGTGGCCGGGGTTGCGGTGTAAACCAATACATCGGAATTGACCGGTCGATAGGCAAGATAAACATCGAGTGTGGCCGTTAAACCCAGCACGCCGCTAAAAATCTCAACCTGCTGACTGCTACCCAGTTCTATACTGGTAGCCGTTGGACTCAAGCTTGCTGAATTTCCATTCCAGGGAGTGAAGCCACCGCTGCTGGTACGCATATAGAAAGAGTTGCCGCTCGCGACAACCACGTAAATATCTGCATTCTTGCCAACATCTCCAGCCGCGGTCGAGATC
>JASBUV010000047.1 GCA_030147705.1 Gammaproteobacteria bacterium | reverse complement strand
TGCAGGAGTTTTCACCGAGCATTGATGACACGGTATTCGATGTGCTCAGCCTCGAAGGCTCACTCAACGCTCGCGACCATATAGGCGGCACTGCACCTGCGCAAGTCAAAGCCGCTGCTCAACGCGCGCGCCAGCGACTGGCAAGCCGATAAGCGGCAGTTATTCGGCAATGCGCATAGTTCAAGACTGCGTAAAGCTGAGCACGTTGCCATCCGGATCATTAAACCAGCAGATGCGCGCCCCTGACCCCGGCGGCTGCCACAGGCCTAACTCGTCGCAGTCGAACCCCGGATAACGATTCGGCTCAATGCCGGCTGCGATTAGTGCTTTGGCGCTTTGCTCGATATCGCTTACCTGCCAGCCGAGCACCGTAAATGGCTGTGGCGTAAAATCCTTCATTTCGGTGATTCTGAGCAAAGTTTGCCCGCAGTGCAGTACCAGGGCGAAATCATCTTCAGAACAGAATCCCAATCCGAGAGTCTCCATATAGAACTGCTTGGCTCGTTCTCTGTCGGTTGTGACCAGAAAGGTCAGGGTCTGGTCGGATGTTTTGTCTAGTGGTGTGTTGCTCTCTACAGATGCGCTCATCGGCTTGCTCCGCTATTTTGGAATGCCTGTCAGTATACGTCTCTTAACGGTAATTACTAATTCTGGATTCTCATGATCGATATCTTCAGCTTCGTGACGTAGTCAGGCAATGCGTTCCCCGCGAAAGGGATTTCCCGATTTAGCCGTATACAGTCTGTGTGCTCCTTACCTCTCCCATTCTGTGGAGCGAGAGCAAGTCAATCAAACAGAGGCCGAAATTCCGTGTATTCTCCAATGGTCAAACCGTTCCTGATACTGTCCAGTTTCGTGAAGAATTTGTCATACAGTTTCCTACCCCACTTTTTGCTGAGCTTTGCATTCTGTACAGCAGTCTATTCTCAAACTGAATCTTCACTCACCATGCCAAGACTTGCGGTGGGAGCCGACAAACAATCGCTGAGTCTGAGCTGGGAAAGCGTTGCTGGAGCGACTGGATACCGCCTCTACTACGCACCCTATCCGTATCAGGGAGAGCAGACCGTTGCTGTACTCGACATGGGCAATTCGCTCTCAATCAATGGCGAGCTGCCAGAGGGCTCGTCCTATCTCGTAGCAGTCGAGGCTTACAATGCGACAAGCTCGAGCCCGCTTTCCAATGTTGAGTATTTTATTCTGGACAACGATCACATCCCTTTCACCAGTGCGGCGGGAAGTTTCTATGGCCTGACTCTGATTTCACCCATTACCGACAAGAATACTTACCTGATCGATGACTTCGGCGACATCAAGCATCAGTGGCAGAACGACACGAGCCCAGGCCTGTCGGTGTACCTGCTGCCCAGCGGTAACCTGCTGCGTACCGGAATTGACAACAACGGGCACTTCGATGCTGGTGGTAAGGGCGGCTTTATCACCGAACAGGACTGGGATGGCAATCTCTTGTGGGAGTTCACCTACAGCGACGAAGAAAAAGCACTGCATCACGATATTGAGCTGTTGCCCAACGGCAATATTCTCGCGCTGACCTGGGAAGACCGGGGCGATATCTGGTCAGAAGTAATCATCGAGATCGAGAAGACAGGAAGCAGTGGCGGCAATATCGTATGGCGATGGGATGTGTTCGATCACCTCAGCGAACTTGGTCTCGATCCGGACACCGCGACCATGGAAGACTGGATTCATCTCAATTCCGTGGATTACAACCAGGCCAGCAATCAGATATTGGTGAGCAGTCGTTCCCATAACCAGCTCTGGATTATCAACAAGGATGACGGCAGTGTCGCCAAAATGTCATCGGTTGAAATGACCGGGCAACACGATGCCAAGTGGATTGATGATACCGATGCTTCGAGCACCATCACGGTCTACGATAACGGCAGCGTGTTCTCCCGCTCGCTGGAGCTGAATCCCAATATGGGCAAAATCCTGTTTCGCTATGGCAATAACGGAGACAACTATTTCTTCAGCGAGCGTGTTTCAGGAACGCAGCGTCTCAGTAACGGCAACACACTGATCTGCTCAGGCAATGAGGGGCGCATCGTAGAAGTCGATGCCGAAGGCAACAAAGTGCGCGAGTACTTCAACACCTACGGTGGTACGACGCCGATGGGTACTGTGACGGGCATGTTCCGCGCTGAGAAATATCCGACTGGTTATACGCCTTACTTTTGAAATGTTTAATATTAACTACCATTGATATTCGGCTGCTTTCTGCTGACCGCAAATGGCAGTGGTATTTGCTTTTTCGGTTCAGGACAAAGGATACTCTCGATTCATTTCCAGATTGTTTATAGATTGTTTATTGAGTCGATCGTTAGGGGTATTCCTGATGCGCCATTTCCTTCA
>JASBUV010000034.1 GCA_030147705.1 Gammaproteobacteria bacterium | reverse complement strand
GCTGGAGCGAATTGCCAACGTGGGCGGGCCTGCCAGCCCATCACAGGAAAAGTACATCGAGACAGTACGAGTTGCACTATTCCCGGATGCGGCAGGAGAAGACTGGCAGTAGGCTAAGTATTGTTAGTACTGTGAGTACTGAGAGTACTGAGGGTTCTGGAGTCGCGCTGAATTCGCTGCAGCATGGCCTCCAATTCTTCAAGCCCTGCAGAGCCACCTGACCCAAACCGTTGCCGCGAGTAGTCTGCAAGAAATTCGCGCACCGTCCCTCTGTACTCTTCCGGCCAGCTTTGTGGCAAATTCGCTGCATAGTTTGCGCTAGTCCAGCTCTGCTGGTCAGGCAGCTGTGTGATCCGCAGGAAGCGTTGCCAAAGCTTCTGAAAGCGCAAGCCCAAATCGCCAATGCTCTCCTGACGATTGCGGATGCGGCGATACTCACGCGCAAACAGAAACACCAGAATGGCGAGACCGCCCCAGGTAATCGCACTTGCGGCCAACTGGTTTTGTAACACACGGTCTATGAGTATCTCCCACTGCCCGGCCAGGCGGTGATACCACTGACTGAGACTGGAAGAACGGTATCCTCCAAAAAACGCGGTAATGCTGGCAGGGGTTGGATCGATGGTGTGCCAGTAACCGTCTTCATCCTGCCATTCCACCCAGCTGTGGGCATCGCGCTCACGCACCAGCCACAAATCTTCGCTCAGTTGTTCATGAATGAGGTAACCACCAACCAGCCTGCTGGGAATCCCGTTTGCCCGCAGCGCCAGCGTGGTCGCTGAAGCAAACCAGAAGCAGTAGGCCGCTTTGTCGTTCAGGAAAAAGTCATGAAAGGGCTGAGCCGGATCGAAACTGGTTTGCAGCGTATAGTCTCGCGCCAGAAAATATTCGACGATATTATCCGCAGTCTCTTGTCGGGTTACGCCAGCCAGTGCCTCGCTATGCTCCTGCAATTGTGCATCCCAAAAATCGGGCAGCAACAAGGTTTCCGCATTTTCAGAATCCGGTGCGACAGCTGGGCCGCTTTCCAGCACCCAGCGTGCATCCGCACCGCGATCATAATTGGGCGTTAATACATCTGCGGCGTTGCGGCTGATCGCACTGAAACGCCCGGCGACATGGGTAGTGTTTGGCGTCGTGAACAGGTAGTCATCATTGGCAAGATTGAAGATCGTCATGGTCGATCGCAAGGAATTACCTGCGCTGAAATGATGGCTGTCCAGTTGATAGCGCCACTGCTCACCTTCCAGCAATTCCGCGTCAAAAATATCGTAGGAGCGCAAGGCGCGCACCGAGGGTAGCCAGACCAGATCGTTGTTCAGATTGACCAATCGATTACCCGCGAGATAGCGGCTGGGCAGTGCGTCCGTCCGGATGCGCATCACTGGCTCTGTCGAGGGACGGAGAAACACCGAAGCACGCAGAGTCTGATAAGGTGAAAACCCCGTCGGTGTGTAATCACCACCGCGAGGCATCATGCTACCCAGCGCGGCGACCATTGGCCCTTGAGCTCGCTCCAGCGCATTGAACATCAAGGGCAGTGCAATCAGTACAGGAAGCATTAGCGCCATACGCCGAGTGACGTGTTGACCACCGGGGTTCGACAGCAGGCTCAATGCAGCCAGTAGCAATCCGGCCAGCGCAGGAAGCGGAAAGTGTAGTTGCTCGCCAATCTGACCTGCGTCTTCAGCTGTCAGCCCCAGGTCTGCGCTCGAAATGATCAGCGCATCAGAGGTCTCGAGCAAAAGCAGGGTCAGCAACCCCCAGACGAGGATTGTTTGGCTACTGCGATTTACCGCATTCACAGCAGACTGACCTTTGTCCGCCGCGAACACCCAGATCACATAGCACAACAAGCTAATCATCACTCCCGCGCCGAAACCATTTTCCTGCGGCCAGCTCTCCTCCAGTGCCCAGTCTGCCAATACTTGATTTCCCGTGAGTGCTCCGGTTGCGAACAACACGAAGATAAGTCCGTAAGTAGGATGCTCCACCTCAACAATTTTGAGCGCTGCGATGAGCGTAAAACCGGTACCTATCCAGGCGATGAGCGGTAGCTCCATGGACAGCCCCAGATGCCAGGACAGAACCAGCAGAAACAAGGCAAGGTAAAACCGGCTGGCGCTCATAGCGTAAATGTCCTTGCCCGGGGTTCGGACGCAGCCTGCAACTCAACGAAATTCGCGCCGACCGGTAGCGTCCCTCGATCCGCGTCGGATTCCGGAAGCATATAGACGAGCGTCAGAATGCCCTCTCGCTGCCAACACTCGACCTGGGTTCTGGCTTCAGCGCTCCAGCGACCCAGCACCAGAATGTGCAAGCCATCTGGATTGGGCGTTTCTGAGGGCAATAGTCGCGTACCGGGTTCGACTGCTTGTTGGGGTGTCTTGGCTGGTTGACACATTGCGATGTGCGTGTCGAACTGGGTAGGCTCCTGCAGTTCGTGCCAGGTCTCACCTGTTGCCAATGCAGCCAGCGTAAAGCCCTCCTTTTGCGCCGACAGACCAATCTCGACTGCCAACGCGAGTCGTCGATCCAACGGGGAGGCATCAACGGGCCTGCGCTGCCAGCGGAGAAACGCGCCCAGGCTGGCATCGATCATCAGGTAGACCTTGTCGCGGCGTACTTCTTCAGCCCCTTCAAAGATTTTGCTCATGGGTCGGCCGAGCCTGCTGCCCGCGCGATGATCGAGTCTGCGCAACGAGTCCCCTAACTGATAGCCACGCGAGTGAGAATACTCAAGCGAAGGACCTTTCTTGCTGCTATCGGTGCCGAGCTTGAGTCGTTTGCTGGCCTGCTCGGCAACTTGACGCAGGGAGGGAACAGTAAGCTTGAGCGTCTCAGGCAAAACAAATATCTCTGCCGGCGAGACCACGCGCTGTGTAAACCGCGTAAGGAAGAAAGGAAAATAAGACTGTACAGCGATACCGGACAGTTCATAGCGGCCTCGTTTTTTGGGCACGAAGCCGACTGAAATAGTCAGGCTCTGACCACTGGCCAATCGTTGGAAGTGCGTACGTGACCATTCTTCCGGCCAATAGCCATCCGGAACAACAAGCTCTCGCACGATGAAATTATAGAGATGCCTTTTGCTTTCGTTGTGCACAATCACTTTGGACGTAAAGTGCTGTCTTGCGATTCCTGAGACAGGAGCCAGACGCTGTACCGTGACTCTGGGCCTGAACACATAGCCCAGTAGCGCACTCCACCCGATGAGGGAGAATCCGAGCGCTGCCGTGATCAGGTACAAATCGCTATTGCTGCGATAGCTGAAAAGAAAAGTGATCAATGAGCAGATCAGGACGATCTTGCCCGTTCTGGTGAGGCCATCATAGTAATAACGGCGCACGGCACGCAGCACGAGTCGGGCTTCAATTTCCCGCCAGCGGGGCACGAGACGCAGGTTGCCGAACCAGCGCAACAAGCGCCACCAGTGCAGCAGGATAGGCTCGTCCCTGAGTCGCAGGGGTTTGTCCGCCAATTCGCTCATCTGAATCCTGTTACCAAGCTGTCACCGGAAATCATCGCCAGCTCTGGCTAGCGCGGGACGGGAGTTTTCTCTACGATCGCCTGCATCAGCTCATGGGCATGGGTGCTGTCACTGTCCCTGCCGTGGCGCGGTAGCAGACGATGGTTCCAGACTGGAGGAATCAACTTCTGAATATCCTCGGGGGAGACCTGACGCCTTCCGTTAACCAGGGCGTACGCCTTGCAGGCATTGGCCAGATGCATGGCGCCACGGGGAGAGATTCCTAGTTTGATGCTCTCATCCTCTCGCGTCGTTCTGGCGAGTGCGATTATGTAGCGTGCCAGATCCGCATGCAGAAAAACGCTTTCACAGGATTCACGCAGTGCGCGCAATGCTTCCTTGTTCAGGACCGCACTGGCTTCCTCCTGAACGACAGAGGCGTAGTCGCCCAGCAGATGTAATTCAGAATCGAGACTCGGATAACCAAGACTGATGCAGGTAAGAAAGCGATCCAGCTGTGCCTCGGGCAGTGGATTGGTACTGTCGAAATCGATTGGATTCTGAGTCGCAATTACGGTGAACAGGTCGGACAGCGGATGGTTCGCCCCGTCTGCCGCCACGTAGCCTTCTTCCATAGCCTGCAGAAATGCGGACTGACTTCTGGTTGGCGCGCGATTAATCTCATCAGCCAGCAGGAAGTCGGTAAAAATTGGGCCAGGCGAAAATTCAAATCGCCCTTCGTTCTGTTTGTAGACCGCGCCACCGAGCACGTCGGCCGGCAGAATGTCGTTGGTAAATTGCACGCGATTGAAATCGAGCCCGAGCACTCTCGCCATCCCTTTGGCCAGAGTCGTTTTCCCTACCCCTGGAACGTCGACAACCAACACGTGCCCTTTGGCGATAACGCTAGCGAGTAGCAGCTCGATAACGAAATCGTCACCCAGCCAATGTCGCGCCAATGACTGATGTGCTTGTTCGAGCAGACTCAGCAGATGGTCGAGGTTATCCTGATGTGGTTCAGCTTTGCTATCCATTACAATTCACTACAGCCCATTACGATCGAATACCAGACAGACATCTTGCTACTTGCTACTGGCTACTTACAACCCACTTCCCTATTGGCTCTGTCCGCAGGTAAGCCTATGAAACCAGATGCAGGGTGAAATGCAAAGGGTACATCATTACAGCCTGAAAAATGTGCTTCCCGTCTATAAATCCCCACGCCTTACAGAGTGGCGTGTAAGTTGGAATTTGGCATAGCTTCCCGTACTCTTCACTGTGTTCTGATTAATCGCGAGCAACCTATGAATCTCCCTAAACTGCTTGTTCAAGTGCTTGGTCTGCTTGTCCTAATCCCGGCTGTTGCGCTGGGAACCATGCGCTTTCAACACCGCAATGCCGATGGTGCAACTATAGTGTTCCCCGGAGGCGAACTGGTCTCCGGCGAGCTTTATTCCGGCCCGGAACCGGACTGGTCCTTTACTGATTCCGTGGCAACCATTGAGCTGCAACTCTTCGATCCCATCGATTCCAGACGCATCTGGATTCTGGAGAGCGAAGGCAAGATCTATGTGGTGTCCGGCTATATGAATTCGTTTCTGGGCCGCCTATGGAAAGACTGGGCGGTACGCGCCGACGCCGGATCCAGCCGGGCCGTGATTCGCGTGAATGGTGTCCGCTATGAGAGAGAACTGGTACGTATACCGGAAGGAGACGTACTCGATGGTGTGGTGGCGAAACTGAATGCCAAGTACAACTCCAATACCACCCGCGCCTCCATAGAGGCAGGCGAAGGTTGGATATTCGAACTCGCACCGCCTCGGTCCTGATCAGGAGACTCGCTATGAAATGGAAAAACTATCTTGTGCTCTGTGCGCTTGTCGCCCTTGTTGTCAGCGGAGCCATCGTATTGGTACCTGGGCTCTCAGAGACACTGGAGACCAGACTGATCACTTTTCTCTCAACCAACGCCTCCTGAGCCTTCACTTGCCTGATTCGCGCTGCTACTCTGGGCGCGGTCGGATCAGGCCACCGCCTGACACAATCACCACAGGCAAGGATACTCAGCATGCGCACGGTCATACATCAATGGGTAGAAGCCGCTCGGGATGGCAACAATCCCCGAGTCGTCACCAAGCTTGACGGCGCCTGGCTGTTCATGGGCGAAGCCCAGTTTCTGCCAGGCTATATGCTGGTAGTGCCTGACCCGGTGGTGACCGATCTGAACGCCCTGCCCTTACCTGCCCGCGATCGACTGCTCCGTCAGGTTGGCCTTGTAGGCGATGCGCTGCTGGAGCATACCGACGCCGTGCGTATCAATTACGAGATTCTTGGCAACCTGCAGCCCGCCCTCCATGTGCACATCTTTCCGCGCTACGCTGACGAGGCTGAAGACCTGCGCACCAAGCCGGTCTGGTCGTATGACTGGGACGCTGCCCCCAGATTCGACCCAGATCGGGACAAGGCATTGATGGATAAGGTAAAAAGCTACCTGGCCAAGGTCGGACTTATTTAGCCCTTTCTGAAAATAATTCTTTTCTTTTCTGAAAAAAAACCTAACATATCCGCGCCACCTCAACGGAACCTTACCCCTTCTCGCCACCGTGGTGAATTACTCGCTCTTTCTGAAGCTGCCATTCGGCAGCCTGGTGATTTTTCAGGGGTACCTTATGAACTTCTATGCTGGTTTAAATGCGCGCAGTCCCGGTGACTGTCTGCAGACTCGCTATGGCGTTCGTGGCGCCCTCTCCCATGTTATGTCAGTAGTACAGCAGTACTTCCTTCATGCTGGATTTTCACGCGTCTGTCTTTGGCAAGGCTCTACCCTGCCAGACAGAACGCGGCGAACAATCCAGGCTGTTTTTTATTCGTGAGCCAAAGGGCCACATAAACAAGGAAACGACAATGACCCAAGCCATCGAACTCTCCGTTAGTCCGGTGCAGTGCAAACGCACCCTGACGATTGTATTTGAGGTATCCCGTTAGTGAGCGCGACAACTGATAGCAAGTCACTCAATGGACATGCCGTGCTGAACTCTCTCACGCTGAATAATCTGGCGCTGGAGCCGTTGCAGGATAATCGCTTTTATCCCGAGCAACTGCCTTCGTTTGAACACGAGCCAACCAGAGACCGATTTGCGATTCAGCAGGTAGGCCAGAGTGTCGGTGAAGGCGTTGTGACTCTGACAGAATTTGCTGCGGGTGATATCGTGTTCGCGTGCAGTGGTTTTTTCAGCGATGAGGTCACTCTCTTCAGCCTGCAAATTACCCCGTCATTGCACCTGCATGATCCGTACTTCTACGGCAAGCTGTTGCATAGCTGCGATCCGAATATCGTGGTCGACGTCAATTCGCGACAGTTTATCGCGCAGCGCGACATCAAGAGTGGCGAGTATCTGACACTGGATTATGCGCGTAGTGAAGATTATTTGTTCCGCGCATTCCTGTGCCAATGCGGCGCTGCAAACTGCCGCGGAATCGTGGCCGGTCGCAAGCAGCCTGGCATGGAGATTGTTGAGTAATTTTCTGGCGGCACAGTTCGTCTGGGTATTATTCAGCTACAAACAAAAAAGGACGATGGTGGAAAATCATCGTCCTTTTTCATTTCTGTATCTTGTCTGTTTCTTTGGCGTCTTTTTAGCGTCTCTTTACTATCGCTTTCTGATGCGTCGAGTCCTTTCGCAGCGCTATCCGCCGCGAGTCAATTCCAGTACTAGCCAGAAATGACTCGACTCGCAACCTTCGAGCCACTAGCGAGTAGCCGCTTCTCCACCTGCCTCTGCGGCCAGTCGTTCTTGCACGCGCTCACCGCGCAGAATATTTTCCATGCCATAGTTGCCTTCGTGGCAGCCGTACTCGTAGAGCTGACCTCCTACCTTGGTGAGCGGCTGCACAGCGGTGAACTTGTCAGTCCAGGTCGAAGGATCATCAAGAGTCCATTCATACTCGATGGTGTATGGCCCTGTGCGGGTAAATTTCTCGATCAGAGTCTTGTCTCTTGAGTCTCCGTACCGGCTAAAGCTTGGTACCAGCTGAGTGAAGTTGCGCGTCTCAACAACTAGCGTGTCGCCATCCCAGTGGCCTCGTGAATCTCCGGTCCACAGGCGAATCTCGTCGTCCAGTGGCGGAAGCTCAGTGAGCGGAATAATGCGCGCGTCATGCACCATCTCGGTGATGACCACCACATGATCACGGTTCTGCACAATTTGCACATTGGCATTGTAACCACCGCCCGAGAAAGGAGGGCCCGCGTTGTAGCCAATCAGGCAACGCTCAGACAGGCCGCGATCTTCCGGGCCATCCTTACCGATGCCACCAAACACGCCCAAAACAGGTCTATCGCCTTCCACGTCCGGGCCGAGAGAGGTGGTGTGCACAGCTGCTCCTTCGACCCGCTCCGGCAGTCGGCCGTTCTCGGGATAAATCAGCAATGAGGTTCGGTGGTTCTCTCCAATGCTGGCAGTCTCGTACCAAAAATTATTGTAGCCACCGGTGCTATCTGCAACGGGCGGTGCATCAGGGTCCACATTGAGCTCCGCTTCTGCCGCATCCGCAGCCGCACGTGCCGCTGCTTGCCGGGCACGCATGTCCTGAATCTCTTCCTCTGTGAGGAATTCCCTGTTGCCGTACTGTTGCGGGCGCTGCATGGGCGTGCTGGACACCCAGTTCCAGACGCCTTGCAAATCGGGATGCCCCCATTGGGTACGGGGTGTTTCAAAATCCTGCGCCGACTGAGCATGTGTAATGCCGAGAGGTGCTCCGAGCGCTGCAAGCAATGAGGGAATGACGAGTAGTTTGTTGTTCATGGGTCTCACCGTTATTGTTTTGACCCGATGCTAGGCCAGATTGAATGCTCAGTAAACGATTGCAGCGCGTAACGAGGAGCAAAAGAGAGAGACGGCCCTGAATTGGCGATGAGGTGTGATGTGACATCCGGATTTTATTTACAGAATGATTGGTCAGGCCAAAGTCTCGCAAACGGAGAAATATTGCAGTGGGGTAACAGATTCGTACAACTTGCAGGACGTATTGCGGTTTAATTCAGCGCCAAAGACGGATATGCTTAACTTCGTGGGATATCACATCTGATGATTTCTCCATGCAATCTCTGTTTCTCGCTGAGTGAATGCAATGCTAAAACTCCTGTCGTCACTGTTCCTCATCGGTTTGACCTGTTACTCAGGGTCTGCCGCTGAAGCCGCTAATCGCTTTGATGCCATTAGCAATCTGGTCAATTTTGAATGCGTCAGCGTTGCTGATGCTTCCGCTTCGGGAGGCACTGCGCAATATTACTCACTCAGCCTCTCCCCGGTAAGTGATACCAGCTTCAGTGTCGCAAGCATTGCCGAGCTATCTGACTCAGGCAACTGCGATGCAACTTTCGATGTGGCGACCAATACACTCTCGGGAACCGTTAGAGTCACTGACCTGAACTACAACGTTGATTTGCAATTCGATGAGAGTTCACAGACTTTTTCGCTGATCAGCGCTCTTGTTTCAGGGTTTGCAGAGACCTCACTATGGGTCGTCAGCGACGGAAGCCGTGAGCTGTTTCTGGGTGGAACTATTCACCTTTTACATCAATCTGATTTTCCGCTTCCGGTTGCCTATTCCATCGCCTTCAATCAAGCCGAGACGGTAGTTTTCGAAGTTGACCCAGATACTCCCGTTGTCCCGAGCAGCTCCAGTACCACACAGCTTGAGCAAGGAGACTCGTTCTTCAACTATATCTCGGACTCTACCCGAGCGGCGCTCGATCAATTTCTTGCGCTGTTCAACTCATCCAGCGCAATCTATACGGACTTGAAACCAGAGTTTGTAGAAGTGGATTTGACCTATCTAGGCGCGGCGAGCCAGGGCTTTGTAAATGGCGTAGACAACTATTATGTCAATGCGGCCAGAACTGAAGAGAAAGCCCGCGCCGGGCTGGAGACTTTCGAAGCCCAGATTTCGGCTATCGACAATAGCTCATCTGACAATGGCTCGCAGGACTGGGACGCGCGAATATCCAACTTGCTTGAGGCGATCCAGTCAGGAAGCCTTGCGGCTGAACTGGGATCGTTAATTGCCTACTGGCGGGAAGGCCGAACCGACCTGATCGGCCTGTCAAATAGCCAGCTTCAGCTTGCCGATCCCAATTATTATGAAAGCGTGTTCGCCAACCGCAACAGAAACTGGATTCCGGTCATAGAATCCTACCTGCAAACTCCGGAAGTGGAATTGGTTCTTGCTGGGGTAGGACATTTTGCAGGCCCGGACAATGTCATCGAGCTACTTGAAGCGTTGGGGTATAGCGTTGAACGGTTTGTACCGCAAGGTACTTTCTAGATTGCCAGATATCGTTTATGGAAAGTTCGTTTAGCGCTGATATTTCTCATCTCTCGCATCTGCCAGTGCCTGGCGGTAAGCCTCTACGCGTAACAGCGCATTGAGGAAATCCGGATTTTCTGATGCGATCCGAAACATCTCTTCATTCATTGCCTCGTACTTCTTGCCGAGCAGCGATTTCAATTCGCCGTCTAGCTGCTGATAGTCTTCGATGGCATCAAAATTCAGGTTGGTGGCTACTCCTGCACCGCCGGCGCCAGCAACCGCCGCACCACCCAGCCCGCCGCCGGTCGGCCCACCCCCGTCCCGCATCTGCGAGATGACCTGCATCGCATTGCTCTGCCGTTCCCGGGTGAAAAAGCGGGGCTCACATTCGCGCTGTGCGATGTGCGTACCAGCGCGCTTCACAGAACGGCACTTGATGTCGAAGTCGTCATCATTGTTAAGCTCATTGAAGCTCGCATACATGGCGTCCTCAGCGCGACGTAGTTGATAGCGCAGCGCCATCACGGTCTGCTCGGCACGAATCGTGATCTGTTCGATTGGACGCTGGGGAACTTGGGGTTGCGCCTGCGCTGACATCGCTGTTGAATCTTCATCCGGGGCCACCAACTGTGTGTTCTCAGCAGACGAATCCTCCCCAGCCACGCTGGTCAACTCAGCTTGATCCTGGGCAGTTGCAGTTGAGATGAGAGCAATTAACAACAGAACTGTGCCCACGGACACCGAAGGCGTCGAGAATCTGGATCTCGAAAGCATTGAAGCTCTGAGCCTCGAAGCTGCAATTAGTAGTTGATGTGTTCTCAAAGCCAAGAAAAATGAATGTGGCATTCTGGTTATCCCCAACGAAATTCTCGTTCTTCCTTTAACGATAGAGATAGCATAGTACGGATTATGAAAATTGCTGAACCAAAGTCTCAAACTCCACTCTTTCCTGCATCCTGCAATTCAAACGAGCGCTATTTACACTCTATTCATACTTCAGCTTATAAACCGGATTACTGTTTGTAATAGTCCAGGTTTGCAGGATCAACACAAGCGCACTACTCAAGCCGACAAGCAACAATGCCAGAACCAGTGAGACCCCGCTTGGCTCTACCCGGTACGTAAACCGTTGCAACCAGAGTAACGTCAGATACCACGCGCCTCCGAATGCCAGTGGAGAGGCAAGAAGCAGGATTTTGATTGAACTCATACTCAACAGCGTCTGCAAGTCTGTTACAGAAGCTCCCAGTACTTTTCTGATGGCGATCTCTTTGGCTCGCCTCTCATTGTTGTACGCGGCCATCCCGGCCAACCCCAACAATGAAATGACAACGCTGAGACTCGCGAAAATTGTGACCAGGCCTATTGTGCGCTGCTCATCGTCGTAGTTTTCATTCCATATCTCTTCAAGAGATTCTGCTTCAATAATAGGCTGGTTGGAATAGCGCGCCACTGTGTCCTGGATGACAGTACGAATGTCCGCCGCTCCAGCTTCTTCGACCTGAACGATCAGATCAATACCCACAGTATCCATTCTGTCAGCAGGCAGAACATTCAGATAGCCGTCGTTGAACGCCCTGAGATACAGTGGATTAATCGGTTGCTGTAAAGGCAGATAATGAAAATCTCTCACGACGCCAACGACTTCGCCTGTATCTCCGACTTTCTTACCAATAGGTTCCTGCCATTCTCGCTCACGCACGAATGTTTCATTGACCAGAAGCTTCCACGACTCATCACCGGTATCAAAGAAGCGCTCGATATCTCCGGTCACGAGCTCGATGCCCAGTGTCTCTAAATAGCCCGGGCCGGCGTTATAGGAATTCATCGTAAAGTTTTCCATGTCACCCTCATTGGTTTCCACGGGCATGATGGAAATGCTTACCGATCGACCAATACTGCTCTGGGTTGCTGCGGCGTTCACGATGCCCGGTTGCTGACGCAACTCGCTTAGCAAGGCATCTCTATTACGAATCTCATCAGCTCCCTGCAACCTGATCACGAAGCGATCCTGCTTTTCAAACCCGAGCGGCGCATTGAGCAGGTAATCTGACTGACGGAGCATCATCAATACCCATGCAACAATCACTATTGCCACGCTCATCTGCACCCAAACCAGTAACTCGCGCACGGGAATAAGCCTGCGTCGTACGGGATTGGACGCCCCAAAAATCGCCGTTAACGGCGGCTGGGCCAGTTTCCAGGCAGGATAAAAACCCGATAGCAAACCTATACCAAGCCAGGCCAGCACTAGCATTCCAAGCACAGCAGGATCGCCGAGCAAGTCACCGAGTTCCGCCTTGCCTGTCAGGTTTTCCAGTATTCCGAGCTGCATAATCAGAAGCGACAAACCCAGGCCCAGCAAGAACGCCAGCCCTACGAGAAGCAAGGATTCCATCAAGAACTGGGCTATCAGGCTCTTGGCATTTGCTCCCAGTAATTTTTTGATAACCACTTCTTTCGTTCGAATCGTAGCTCTGGCGGTTGCCAGATTGACGTAGTTCACGCAGCTACTGAGCAACAGGGCAATCATCACCCCGCTGAAAACATAGATATTCACGATGTTGCCTGGAGGATCGTCCCCCAGAAGTGCGCGACTGAAGTGCATATCGCTCAGCTTCTGCAAGTGATGCATCAGATACATGTCAGCGAATCCACCTGTCGCTGAACTGAAGCCACTGACGATGTGCGAATCAAACAGAGATTCAGAGACCGCAGTGATCGATGCAGGATCGAAATCATTGGCAACATAGAGGTAGGTAAAAAAATTCGAGATGAAGCGATCGCCAAAACTGGAACGATCATCAGGGTCAAAGAGTTCTGGCCGGTAAATCTCAACAAGCTGAAAAGGCAATAACGCATTGATTCCAAACGAGACGTTCTCAGGCAAATCTTCGAATACCATCGTCACCCGGAAATCAAACTGATCAGTGCTCAGAGTCTGGCCGATTGGGTCGCGATCAGGAAAATAGTACTGCGCGATCGTCTCGCTAAGCGCAATAGAATACGGGTCTGCCAGTGCAGTAATCGGATCACCGCTAACTGGCACGATGGTGAAAACATCGAATACGGATGGATCTGCGAGAAGCACGTCTTCCCAACTATTGCTCACGTCGCCGAACTGAAACTCGTTCTCGAACGCTGAGCGAAAGCGCACATAGTCAAGATACTGGGGATAGTTGTTGACGATTAGCGGCCCCATCTCATAGCCGGAGCCGGCTATCTCGGTTCCACTAAGCTCAGTGCTGAGCCTGTAGATTCGGTCTCTATTAACATGATAGTGATCGAAACTTAACTCGCTCACCAGATACAGAGAGATCAGAATTGATCCGGTGAT
>JASBUV010000032.1 GCA_030147705.1 Gammaproteobacteria bacterium | reverse complement strand
AAATCAGTCTGATCCGGACTCAACCCTGGTAGTCACTGAATACGGCGCGAGCATGTGGATGGTGCTGGATCTCGATGCAGGGTTCGATTCGCTGTTACACAGCATGGTCAATTCCGGCATCGATTTCGGTGATGACAGCGGTGACTGGGCCAATGATGGCGAATGCGACGATCCTCGGTTTCTCGGTAACGGTTCAGCAATGATGCCTGCTTTCGATCACGAGGGCCGCGATGCGTCTGATTGCCGCATTTTGTTCGGAATGGGCGAAGTGGAACTCGTGGGATCTGCCACGCTTGCGTCTTCAAATACGCCTGCAGCTGCTGCGGCAAATGATGCTTTGCAATCCAACTCTCAATCTTATGACAAGCCAGAAGCAACCCTACTCGCCCAGAACACTGCCAATGTCGACTTCGGTGACAATAGCAGTCAATGGGCAAATGATGGCGAATGTGACGACCCTCGCTTCGAGGGCGAGGGTATGGCAACGACGTTAGTCGATGAAGACAGATTGCGCGATGCAAATGACTGTCGGGCACTCTACAACGCAGGCAATATCCGCTTGCTTGGCGTTACCTCGAGTGTTGCACGAGCCAGCACCTCCAGCAATGCACTCACCGCGTCGCTAGTAGATTTCGGTGACAACAGCAGCAGTTGGTCCAATGATGGTGAGTGTGACGACCCCCGCTTCGAAGGTGAGGGGATGGCATCTGTGACAGTCGAAGCGGATTTGCTACACGATGCCGCCGACTGCCGCTCACTCTTCGAGGCAGGACGGATCAGTCTGTCTGCAGCCAGCAGACGTCAACTTGAAGCCTTGCAAAGCAATGGTTCAGTGCAGGGCTCACTCAGCAGCGATGACGACCGTGGCAACAACGGCATTTATGCCGATACCTACAGCTTCACGAGCAACTCGGGTGAGCAGGCCACTATCGATCTGAGTTCTGACGATTTCGATACCTATTTGCGTGTAACCTCTCCGAGCGGTGAGGTTTTTGTGAATGATGATTTTCAGTCCAGCACTTCCCGCTCGCTGGTAAGCATTGGCAGCACTGAACCGGGCACCTACACCGTAGAAGTGACCAGTTTTATGGACAATGAAACGGGCAATTACACGCTGACGATGCGTTCGGTGTCGAATAACCCGGTGACTGATCAATACTACTCGGGTCGTCTCGAACAGGGGGACGAGACACTACAGAGTGGCGAATTTGTCGACACCTATACGTTTTCTGGCACACCGGGTCAGCGCGTGCACGTGGCGCTGGAATCAGATGACTTCGACACCTACCTCATCGTTGCCGCACCAAGTGGCAGCCAGGAAGAAAATGATGATGCTGAGGGCACAAACAGCTCGTTGGTAATGGATCTGACCGAAAGCGGCGAGTACCAGGTTTGGGTGACTTCATTCGATGAAGGTGATAGCGGCAATTATGCTCTGCGCATCGGGGGCGACCCGGATGCAACTGACAGCAACGCATCAGCGGCTGATGTGGCGAGCATCAATGTAGGAGACTCGGTGACTGGCGAATTGAACAGCAGTGATTCACGGGCGATCACCGATGGCCCTGAAGACGGATTTGTATTTTTCGGCGAGGCTGGCGACTCGGTTGTCATTGATCTCCAGTCCGGGGAATTTGACACCTACCTGACGCTGATTACTCCCGATGGGGAACGAATCGAAAACGATGATCACGATTCGTCCCTGCAGCAATCTCAAATTGCATTGAGTCTGCCTGGCTCCGGGCGCTACCGGGTCATTGTTTCCTCGTACCAGGGGGAAGGTCTGGGCGACTATTCCCTCAACATCAGATCGGACAGTAGCGCGTTCACTGACACCCCTGTAAACAGTAGCGAAGGTCAGGTCTTTGGTTTGTTTGTCGGTGTCGCAGATTACCCCGGCACCGATTCGGATCTGCCGCTCACTGATCAGGATGCTCTGCGCGCACGAGACGCTGTTATTCGCGGCGCGGGAATGCCTGCTGGCAATGGCGTTACACTGATCAATGAAGACGCGACGCGTGCCAACTTTATCTCCGCTCTCAGCCAACTCGAGGACCGTACAAGTAGCGACGACACGCTTGTCATTTTCTATTCCGGCCACGGTAGTCGGGTGCCCCGGAGTAGCGGCTACGACAGTCGCGACCCGGATGGTTACGACGAAACCATGGTGCTCTACGACGGCGATCTGCTGGACGATGAGCTCGCCAGCATGCTCGATGAGCTTAGTGTTGGCAAAGTAATTCTTGTTATGGACTCCTGCTTTAGTGGCGGGTTCGCGAAGGATATCGTCTCTCGCCCTGGCAGAATGGGCTTGTTCTCATCCGAAGAAGACGTTCTCTCCCAAGTCGCTTCCAAGTTTCAGGCGGGAGGCTATCTCTCCTACTTTTTCGAAGAGGCGCTGACGGAACGCTACGCCGACCGTGACAACAATGGCGAACTCACTGCCATCGAGCTCAGCCAGTACCTGCATCAGCGTTTCGACACTGATGTAAAATCGTTTGGCACCGACCAATACGTCCGCGCACAAGTTCCTCAGGCCAGCTATCAAAAGCTGGTAATAGACCGCGGCGGTGTCGGTCCTTACAACGTACTCTTCACACGCCGATAAAACTCGCTTCCCAAGCATATTTCACGCAAAATTTTATTCTGTGTGAACCTACACATTTGCTTTACAAGCGGGGGGTTCGGAGCTAATTTACCGCTCCCTGCCCTACCGTGACCCCAAGCGGGCGTGGTCTTTATAACACTCGAACGGTTCAGCCTCCGAAATGCTCTGTCTTTTCGGCGGACCACGGGTAGGTAACTGCCAGCAGAAGCTGGTTTTTCGGGCTATTTTTACGGGTTTTGAACCTCGAAGGATGACATTGGTGCAAACTGCATTGGCGGATTCTGCTGCGCTTGAAGACAAGGATTCACCGCTTTGGTGGCAAAGAGACGACCTCTCCTACATTGACAACGAACTCCACTTCGCAGGGCACAAAGTCCAGAATCTGGCAGATGAATGTGGCACGCCGAGCTTCGTCTACTCACTGACTCGTGCCAAGAGCAATTTGTCACGCATTCACAGCGCCCTGCGCAAGGCAGGCTTTACGCAGAATTACCGCGTTCTTTACGCGATGAAGGCGAACCGCTTTGCACCGCTGTTAACAGGGCTTAAATTGAGCGGCCTGTGCGGCATCGACGCCTGCTCGCCTGCCGAAGTCGAACTTGCGGTATCTTGCGGTTTTGCTCCCGAACAAATCTCCTTTACCGCCGGCTCTCTGTCAGCGGAGGATTACCGCGTGCTCAATCGCTTCAAGTCGCTCAATATCAATTGCGACTCGCTGCACGCGATCCGCAGATGGGGAGAATTACGACCAGGTTCCAGCATTGGCATTCGTGTCAACCCGGGCGTGGGTGTTAGCCGTGAAGGAAATGAGCGCCTGCAATATGCCGGCAAGGCGAGCACCAAGTTCGGCATTTACCGCGAACAGTTCCCGGAAGCGCTGGCTCTCGCCAAGCAGTTCAATCTCACTATCCGCCGCATCCATTTTCATACCGGCTGCGGGTATCTGACTGCCCAGCTTCCACAACTGGACCAGGTGATCAAGAACTGCATGTGGTTTGTTGACCAGTGTCAGCACATCGAGCGAGTTAATATTGGTGGCGGACTGGGTGTCCCTCACCATGCAACAGATGGCACGCTCGATCTTGATGCGTGGGCAACCCTGCTGTTTCGTCACTTCGAAGGCAAACCATTGCAACTGGATGTCGAGCCGGGTGAGTACGTGATGAAGGATGCCGGTCTCCTGCTACTCAGCAAGACCTATCTGGAAAAGAAAGCGGACACGCTGTTTCTCGGTGTTGATGCGGGCTTCAACATCGCTCCCGAGCCGGCATTTTACGACTTGCGCTTTCTTCCACTCGCTCTCAATCGAGGCGCTGGCGAGGAGCATCCGGTTACCGTAGTCGGCAACATCAACGAAGCACTGGATGTGTTCTACCGCGATGCCTTGCTCCCGGATATGAGCAACGCCACCTATCTGACGCTGATCAATGCTGGAGCCTACTCTTCTTCCATGGCATCCAATCATTGTATGCGCGGTCAGTTCAGGGAATACCTCCTCCCCTGATTGCGCAGCTAACCCGGTGACTGGAAAGTGTTACCAGCGCAAGTTCTACCTACTCACCTCCGGCGCGGCATTCCCCTGCCCGCCGGTCTGGATTGCGACTCTCTCTGAGCATTGATCGAGGTCAAGCATGAACGACAATCTCAACCTGACTGAAGACCCGGAACACAAACTTAATCTTCGCCACCTGAAGCCGGAAGACTATGCCGACGTCGAGGCGATGTGGTATCGGATCTATAACGATTATCACAGCTACTTCGATAAAGAACTGTACGAGACTCAACTGAGAGTCTTCCCCGAAGGGCAGATCTGCATCGAAGATCATGGACGCGTGGTGGCTGCTGCTTTCGCGGTTATCGTCGACTATGACCGGTTTGGAGACCAGCACACCTACGAGGAGATCACGGGCAATGCCTATTTGAGCACCCACGATCCGAAAGGTGATGTGCTCTACGGCGTCGACCTCTTTGTCGATCCCGACTATCGCGGACTCCGGCTTGGCCGGCGACTCTATGAGGCGCGCAAGGAACTGTGTCAGAACCTGAATCTCAGTGCCATTATTGCTGGCGGTCGCATTCCCAACTATCAGCACCATGCAGACAAATTGACTCCGGGTCAGTACATCGAGCAGGTCAAGAAGAAAGAAATCTATGACCCCATTCTGACTTTTCAGCTCTCCAACGATTTCGAGGTCAAGCGGCTCTTGAAGGGCTATTCACCGGATGACACAGCCTCGCTGGGATACGCAACGCTGTTGCAATGGCACAATCTGTATTATGAACCCCGCAACACACCGCTGATTGGCGCACCGCGCACGTCAGCCCGCATTGGCTGCGTGCAGTGGCAGATGCGCGCCGTGACTTCGGTCGACGAATTGCTGCAGCAGTTCGAGTCATTTATTGATGCCTTGTCTACCTATCAGTGCGACGCGGCACTTTTCCCCGAGTTCTTCAATGCACCGCTTATGGGACTGGGTCCGCAAACCAGTTCCATAGAAGCTGTTAAATATCTCGCCACGCATACGGAAACTATAGTGCAGGCGGCCAGCAAGATGGCTGTGACCTACAACATCAACATCATTGCCGGCTCCATGCCCGTATTGGAAAACGAAGACCTGTATAACGTGGCATTTCTCTGCCGCCGTGATGGCACGGTAGATGCACAATACAAGTTACACCCAACCCCTTGGGAGAAGCGCGACTGGATCATGAAAGGCGGCGACAGCCTGCGCGTCTTCGATACCGATTTCGGAAAGATAGGGGTATTGATTTGCTACGACTCGGAATTCCCCGAACTGGCACGTCTGCAGGCAGAGCAAGACATGCAGATCCTGTTTGTCCCGTTCTGGACAGACACCAAGAATGGCTACTTGCGAGTGCGCTGCTGCGCCCAAGCCCGCGCGATTGAGAATGAGTGCTATGTCGCCATCGCCGGAAATGTAGGTAACCTGCCGGAAGTCGATAACGCCGATATTCAGTACGCTCAGTCGGCCGTTTTCTCGCCTTCTGATTTCGCCTTCCCCTACGATGCAATCATGGCAGAAACCACACCCAATACAGAGATGACCTTAATCGTCGATCTGGATCTGGACAAACTGAAAGACCTGAGAAATGTCGGGTCGGTGCGCAATATTCAGGATCGCAGGCTGGATCTTTATGAGTTGCGCTGGTTGGAAAAATAACAAACCCAGAGATGAGTTCCGGGTTTGCTGAAGTTTATGAGCTAACTCGGAACTCGTCGTCACTCGTGCTAGAAAGCTTTAAATACCGGGTATTCGACCTCGCCGTCGCGCGCCAGAGCAGGTTCGAGATAATCATCGAACAGATTCCAGTAGGCGAGGCCGTCGTCTGCTTCAGGCTCCAGCAAATAAAAGATCAGATTGGCCAGACGCGTATCGGTCGGAACAATAAAATCACCGCGTGAAAACGTGCGCGTATCCTCTCTGAAACTGCCTTCAAGCAAGGAGTTTCTGTGTTCGTTCTGCACGAAGCTCTGCTTGCCAATAGCAGTGATGGCGAATACTTCGCCATTGAAGCTGGAATCTGCCTCCAGCACATCAACCCGAATTCCATGCTCCCGTAGCTTGGCTGCGAGCCCGGTAAAAGCCGAGCTGAAAATATAGGCACTGGGAAATCTCGCTGTGTGCACCGGACGAAAAGCATTGAAATTGGCGACACCGGGAGTCGTCACCATTTCAGAACTGCGCACATAGTCGATCTCGCCCTCGTCAGTGCGGTAGGGAATATACCGATAACTCAGCAAGTCCAAGGGCTCATCGCGAGCAATCATCTCGAACTGTACCCCTTTGTCATGACCGACTTGCTGTTGTGCAGCGGCAGTATCAGCCGAGGCTATCAAACTTCGAATAGCGGATGCATTGGCATTGCTGTACTCGAGTATTTCTTCAACGAAAACATTGGCCGCATGTACGCGTTTGTAGAAGCGGTCATGAGAGAACGTCTCGCTGAGTATCGCCAGACGATTGCGGAGCGCCATATTATTGGTCAGATAGCGCGGCGCATGATGAAAAGTGCGCAATTCCTTTGGTGGCCAGTCACGATAATCGAAACCGCCGTACCAATTGAAATCCAGGTCAAACTTCTCTTTCACTGACTCCTGAATCGCCGGCAACATCACATCAGCCGTGAAGTCCGAGGGCTCAGGTATGCCTGCAGTGTGGTAGGACGGCGCATAGGTCAGCGAGTAACCGTGCCAGGTGCCATTAGTTGTATGCAGATCAATCAGTAATGCCGGATCCCAGCGATTGATCACACGCGCATACAGGGCACGCGTCTCATCCGCCTCAGCAATCATGCCGTCACGATTAAGATCCAGACCATGCGCCGTCCGAACTCCGGTCATTACCGGACTCAGCTCCTGATTCGGTCGCGTGTTCTCCGCCATCGCGTCATTGCCATCGGCGTTGTAAACAGGAACGAAAACCAGAATCTGATTATCGAGGAGATGTTGCTTGTCTCCGAACAACACATCGCGCATCAGAATCAGGGATGCCTCCTTGCCCTCTACCTCGCCACCATGAATATTGCCCTGCACGTAGACCACCAGCTTGCCGCTGTTGCGGGCTTCGTCCGGAGAACTTACTGGCGGGTTGGCGAGCACTACAACCGGAACATCGCGGCCTTCGCGGGTCAGTAGCAAACGCTCCCTGTGCATCAGGTCAGTTTCGGCATCGAGCGCATCAATCACGGCAATGACTTCGTCCAGAGTGGAAGTACGTTCGTAGTTGCTGCGCTCAGCAGCAGTAATCATTGCCGCTGAGAACGGCACTTCCTCTGCTGCGAAGCTCTGCGTCGCGGTGATCAGAAGACATAGCAATAACGGTAATTTCATGAGCACTCCGTCAAGGGTAGCGGGGATTTGGCACTGTGCAGGCACGTTAATTCAGGCTTTCGGGCAAAACAAGTGTCCTGCTCTGGCGACGCCCGAATTCATCGAACAGTAGCTCGGTTAGCGATTGAGTGGGCCTAGTTTGTGACAGTATGTAACTTTTCATCCCGCAATGATGCTAAGTCACGGATTTTATTAGCTTTCATGACTCTGGTGACCAG
>JASBUV010000030.1 GCA_030147705.1 Gammaproteobacteria bacterium | reverse complement strand
AAACCAGTACCGGAAATCCCATCGGCAAAATCTTCGATTTCGAACTGCTCATCGCTGCCAGCCTGCAGGGCGGCATTGTTGAGATAATCTTCCAATGCATCAGCATCGCTGAATTGACCCTCGCACACATCATCGTCATCGAAGCCCAGCTCTTCCAGATCATCTTCTTCGAGTCCTTCGATCAGGACGTCATCACTGGCAAACTCACACACCATAAACTCTGAACCATCGCCATTGAAGGAAGTTGTTTCACTGCGACGGCTGAACACATTGCCATTGAGTGTGAGATTGCCACTGAGCTTGCGCGTAAAATTCACGCTTAGCATGTTCAACTCATTGGCGGTGATGTCGGGGCCGGTGAAGATTGCAGCACGATTGAGGGCGATCAATTCAACCGGTGAAGCGCCATTTCCGGTGAGATCCGAATCCGCATACTGATAGCTGATGCCAATGTCACCGTCCTCAAACCGCCATCCAAGCTTGCCGTAGAGATTGACTGCATTGCTCGAGGAGTAATCACGCCAGCCATCTTCATCGAAAAACTCGGCGTTCAGGTAATAGGCGACATTGCCTCGGTTGCCGCCAAGTTCAACATTGCCCGACTGACGCCCGAAGGAACCCGCACTGAAATTGATCGCAGAACCTTCATAGTCGAACCCGCTCTTCATCTCCATGGCGAGTGAGCCACCGATGGCATTGAGTCCAAACAAGGGGTTGGCACCACCGGTCAACGTGACTGAGCGAACCGCTGAGAGTGGCACCAGATCCCAATTGACGGCATCGCCAAGCGGTTCATTGATTCGCACCCCATCCTGATAAACAGCCAGACCCTGAGCCAGGCCGAGCAGGGGCGAGGCGGTGAAGCCACGGTACTGCAGATCGGGTTGCAACGGATTGTTTTGTGCATCGTTGAGAGTCACCGAAGAGAAAGACCGTTGCATGAGATTGGCAAGGCTCTCTGAGCGGAGTGAGTCCAGATCATCCAATTCGGCACGTTGTATCGGGTAAGGGACCTTGCTCTCCTCAAGGGTTGCTCCACTGGGCACAATACCGATGACGACAATCTCTTCGGGAGTCTGAGCGACAGCCAATCCGGTGCACAAGGCGTAGAGCAAAGGGGCTTGCAATGGAGTAGTGAGGGCCTTGAATGTCAACTTCATGTCGCCTGGGCCTTTTTATCAGTCTGAATTACAGGTCTGGTGTTGATTGGCTGGTATTGCAGGGCTGGCAGTGTGGGTCAGCCTGCTGGAAATACGCTACTGATTCGTGCAGATCCCAGCGCTGCAGTATAGCAGAGACGGTAATTTTGACCCGGGCCATTTCGACCTGTAGATTAGCCCCAAATTTCGCACTGCTCAGCCTACCGCACCCAAAAGTTTGCCGGATTCAACCGCATGGCAGACAGCGGCAAGCAACCAATCTGGAGAAATACATGGCAAGCTATCTGGTCACTGGCACCAATCGTGGTATTGGTCTCGAATTTGTGCGGCAATTGCTGGAGCGCGGAGAGACTGTGCTGGCCACTTGCCGAGATATCGACAAGGCCGAAGAACTTCTGGCTCTCAACGAAAAGTTTGAGAAACTCGAGCTCTTCGAGCTCGACGTGGCCAAAGACGATTCGCTCGCCAATTTCCCGAAACGTCTTGAAGGCCGGGCAGTGGATGTCTTCATCAATAACGCAGGTGTCTATGGTCCCCGTGGTGCCAGCTTCGGGCAGGTGAACGGGGATGAGTGGCTGGAGGTTTTGCATATCAATGCGGTTGCCCCGATTCTACTGACGCAACTGCTGATGGAAAACCTGCGCAAGGGCAGAGGCAAGAAGCTCGTCTACATTACCTCCAAGATGGGATCGATTGATGACAACAAGGGCGGTGGGCAGTACATCTATCGCTCTTCAAAAACGGCGTTGAATTCCGCGGTGAAAAGCCTATCCGTTGACCTCGCTGATGCAGGGTTCAGTGTTGCGGTTGTACACCCCGGCTGGGTGCTCACAGATATGGGTGGCCCGAATGCATTGATCGATACCAAGACCAGTGTCAACGGCATGTTGTCGGTGATAGACAATCTCGATCAGAACAGCTCGGGAAGTTTTTTCAATTACGACGGCAAGACCATCGCGTGGTAAGTCAAACCATCGCATGTTCAAGTCATAGATTTCTTACTTTTCAGAACTACACAGAATGAAGTATTTACACCAATTGGTTTTGGGCGGCATATTCGCTCTGTTATCCAGCCAGCTCTGGGCACACGGCAGTGTTTCTTTCGAGGATGATCGCTGCTTGATCAATATCGATTTCATGCAGGCGCACTTCACGGTCTTTCAGCCAGAGTCGCAAGGCAATGACGAATTCTGCGAAAACATCCCCGGTGTCACGCGTTCAGTTTTCGTCATGGAGTATCTGCACACCCTGTTAAACGAAATGGAAATCGACTTTCGTATTGTGCGTGATATTAACAACGTGGGCCGTTATGCCACCTGGGAAGACATCGAAGCGATTGAGGATCTGGCAGCCGCTACCGTGTTTTACCAATCTCCCAGGATCGAAGAAGGCGGCTACTACCGCGCCAGTCATGAGTTTACTGAAGGAGGCAGTTTTATCGGCGTGGTGACTGCGGATCATCCGACGGAAGACCGTCAATACAATGCTGTTTTCTTCTTCCGAGTGGGTGGTCGACCCCTCGGAACCATACCTGTCTTTATCGTATTGCTGGTCGCTTTGCAGCTGGGCTACTGGGTAAGCAGCGGCGGGTACCGGCGCTGGGCGGATAAGCGGCGTGAGCGACAGGCGCAACGCAGAGCGATGTAATTCAGCATCTTGTTGCTTCTGGATTGATGACTGTTCTGTCACAGTTCTGCCCGGAAATTCGAATCCGATAACTGATTCAAAAAACTGCCCCTCCGGGCAGGGGTTCTGGCGTAAAACCATTCAGCGAAAAGCCATTGCGCCGATAATAGGGATGTGTAAACTTTAGCTTGCGTTACCTGGTTACCAACTCTTTTCAGGTTGTAGCATGAATGCCAAGATTCTGAGGTTGAACAAGGCAGGCATCCCGGTCTGCTGGTTAACAAGGGAAGAGACGGCGACCTTGCTCGTCAAAGACCTTGTAGTCTGGACATTGGGCGACACCGTGATGGAGATTCGCGGCGGCTATAATCATGAAGGCCGGCAGACGGTTCTCAAGCTGCCCAGCATCGTAGCCTGCGATGGCAAAGTCCATAACGAAAGCTACGACCCACCACTCGAAAACAAATTCCTCTTTCGCCGCGATAAAAACATCTGCCTGTACTGTGGCGGCGAGTTCGGTGTGCACGACCTGTCTCGCGATCATGTGCAGCCTATATCGCGTGGCGGACGCGATGAATGGACCAACGTCGTGACCTCATGTCGGCGCTGCAATAATCGCAAAGCGGATCGATCTCCTGAGGAGGCACACATGGAGTTGCTGGCGATTCCCTTTGTCCCCAACCAGTACGAATTCCTCTATCTCTCCAACCACAATGTGTTGGCGGATCAGATGGAGTTCCTCAGTGCGCGGTTCTCTCGCCATATCAAACTTTCCTGACCCGAGTGCCTGCAGGTGCTCGATCTTCTTCAGTCTGGACAGATTTGATTTCCCGATGCGATGCGATTAAGTTGCTGCATTATTTCCCGGTTATGGATTGGATAATGAAAAGCAACATTTCCAGACGAGTACGTTTTCAGGCGCTGTTTGTACTACTGCTTGCCGGTTTTCAGGCGGCTTGTCAGGTTGCCGATGCCCAGCGTGGGTTTGTGAGCTTTCAGAAAACAACGCTCGATACCGGGATGCGCGGTGGCTACGGTGTGGAAATCGCAGATATCGATGGTGATGGCTTGCTCGATATTTTGGCCCTCGCGACCAACCCGGCCCAGTTTGTCTGGTACAAGAATCCGGATTGGCAGAAGTTTACGATCAGTACGCTCGCTGCTGGTAATATCGATGCTGCGCCAAAAGACATCGATGGTGATGGCGATATGGATGTAGTCCTGGCCAGTGATTTTTCGCTGGGCAATTCTACTGAAGGCGGCAGTATTCACTGGTTGGAAAATCCAGGGAATCCGGAAGCGAATCAGGAGTGGGTGATGCACTTCATCGATGCGGTGCCAACCACGCATCGAATCAAATGGGCGGACCTCACTGGCGATGGCAAGGAAGAGCTGATCAATGTCCCGATCATAGGTTTTGGTGCTTCCGCACCGGATTATGCGGTTAACCTGCCAATCAAGGTCTATCAGATACCACCCAATCTCGATGCAAGAAGATGGCCTTCTCTGGTCATTGATCAATCGCTACAGCTGGCTCATGGCATGCAAATAACGGATTGGGATGGCGATGGACGTGACGATATATTAACTGCCAGCTTCGGCGGCGTGCACCTGTTTCAATTGGCCAAACGCAGTGTCCCGGTCAGCAAGCGACAATTGGGCGCCGGTAAGCAGGGCGCAGCGCGACCACAAATTGGCGCCAGCGAAGTTGATCGCGGCTCATTCGGTGCATTGGATGATTTCATCGCTACCATTGAACCCTGGCACGGCAATGAAGTGGTTGTGTATACGGAAAGTGACTCTGCGTTGTGGAGCAGAAGTGTTATCAACAGCAATCTCGCCAACGGGCACGCTCTGCTGGCGGCAGATTTGAACAACGACGGCGTGGATGAGATTGTTGCAGGCGGCCGCTCAGAGCCCTATCAACTGGCAATTTTCCGACTGAACAGCAGCACGGGTAACTGGGATCGAATCAATCTGGATGATGGCAACATCGCTCTTTCCGGTCTCGCAATCGACGATCTTAACAACGATGGTTTCCTGGATATCGTTGGCATTGGTGCCGGGACCCAAAATGTTGTGTACTATGAGAACTCCGGCCGCTGATCGGCGGCTCTGAAACCTCGTTTCTCTACGGTAATCTTCAAGACTGCCATGTCTCAACGGCAGTCTATTGCTTCAGGAATTCTGGTGGACTATGCAAGTTACGCAGCAACGACCTGTGCTCGGCTTTTGCCTGTCACTCACTGCCGCGATGCTGTGGGGCGTTTTGCCTGTGGCTCTGAAAGAGCTATTGGCAGGCATGGATGCAACTACCATTGTCTGGTATCGATTCTTTGTTGCGTTATTGGTGCTCACTCTCTGGCTGTTGATAAAAAGGCAACTGCCCCCTCTATTGTCGGCGAGTAGCCGCGTCAATGGCATGCTACTGATCGCCGCACTTGGACTCTGTGCCAACTACTACCTGTTTTCCTACAGTCTGAATTTTGTCAACGCAGAAACCAGTGAGGCTGTTATTCAGCTCACCACTTTATTTCTGATTCTCGGCGGTGTGTTCGTTTACGGTGAGCCCTTTGTGGCTGTACAAAAGCTGGGTACGGCAATTCTGGTAGTGGGGCTGCTACTCTTTTTTAATGAGCGCTTACGCGGGTTTATTCACCTCGATGATGGCGAAACTGTCGGCGTGATTATCGTAGTGTTTGCGGCAATCACCTGGACTGTTTATGCCTTGCTTCAGAAGCATTTGTTGAAGACCTTTAGTTCAGTTCAGATCTTGCTTTGTATCTACGCCGTATCAGTGATCGTGTTGCTGCCCTTTATCTCACCGATGAGTCTTTTCGCGCTGAATCCATTTGAGTTGGGCTTATTGATTTTCTGCTGCCTGAATACCCTTGTGGCCTATGGGGCGTTTGCTGAGGCCCTTAACATCTGGGATGCCTCGAAGGTCAGCGCAACCCTCGCGCTCGCACCCTTGTTTACCATTGTCAGCCTGAAAGTGATCGTCTGGATCAATCCGGATTATCTGCATTCTGACCGCCTCAACTGGGTATCCATACTGGGTGCGGGCTTTCTTGTGTTGGGCTCTGTGCTCACAGCCCTCGTACCGGTGCTATACCGGCGCAGAGCGCTGAGTAAAGCGGATGTGATGCCCTGACAGCGCGACTTCCCGCCCTGCAATTGACAGACTCAGGCATTTGTTAAACACTCAGAACACACCGAGCGCCGCGCGGTTCGTCGCGTGCGCCTGAAAATAACGAGAAAAATCCGTAGGTAGTCCCATGAAGCCGATCACGCTCCGTCGCCCAGCATCGTTGCTGTTGGCAATCCTCTTCGCCTTTACCGGCCTCTCCAGCAGCTTGGCGGAGGTCACTCGAATCGAAGTCACCACACAGGAAACCATGACTTCAGATGCCGTTGATTTCAGTTACGAGTTTATCGCCGGGGTCGTGCATTTCACACTGGACCCGGAGCATCCGGCGAATCAGGCAGTTACCGATATTGCTCTGGCGCCGCGCAATCAGGAGGGGCTGGTTGAGTACTCAGCAGACTTCAAACTCCTCGTGCCGTCCAGCGATATCGCCAACGGTGGGCTGCTCTATAACGTTAACAACAGAGGAGGGAGCCGCGTGCCACCAGAGCAGTCACTGGAGCACCCCCTCAGTCGCTTGGGCTTTACCTATCTCGTGACGGGTTGGATTAACGAAATATCACCAGGCAATGGCCGTATTCGCCTGCATGCGCCAATTGTCGGCAGCGACTCCGCACCGGTAACAGGGCCGGTGCGCTATGAGGTGAGTGTCACCAGCGCAGACAATGACGTCAATATCGCTGGCGGCGGCCATCTGGCTTACATGCCTACCGATGAAGGGCTGGCTAATGCCACTCTCACCCAGCGCCTCTATCAGACAGATCCGCGCGTTCCACTGGAGCGGTCTGAATTCAGCCTCACCATCTCCGAAGTCGCGAATAGCAACCAGCCCGAAATTACCTTGAACGTAGAGGGCGGACTGCAGCCGGGAATGTTGTATGAGCTGATCTATGAAGCCAAAGACCCGGTTCTGGCGGCTGCAGGCATGACCGGAATTCGCGATCTGGTATCACTGATTCGGCACGGCGGTGCGGGTGAAGAGCAACTGGCACAGCTTGGTTTGCCCGATATCGAACACACTGTTGCCTGGGGCATATCCCAGAGCGGACGATTGTTGCGCCAGTTTGTTTATGACGGCTTTAATGCCGACCTCGACGGACGCATTGTGTTTGACGGCGTGATTCCGGTTATCGCAGGCGGCGGTTTCGGCATGTTTAACAATCGCTTCGCTATGCCAACGCGTACCAATGGTCACCATTCGAATTATCTTTACCCGAACGACCTGTTTCCATTCACCTATGGGGATAGCACCGATCCCTTTACTGGCCGAACCGATGGCGTATTACGCAAGGCACGGGCCAGCAACACAGTGCCCAAAATTATGCACATCCAGACCAGCAACGAGTATTGGCTGCGCGCGGGCTCATTGCCACATACCAACCCCGAAGGCACCGAAGATGCCGAGCTACCTGAAGAAGTACGCTTTTATACAATCGGGGGTTCCCAGCACGGCTCAGGTGATGGGGTAGTGCGTCCCGCCCGCAACGGTCAGCTCTCAGGCAATCCGAACATGTGGTCGCCAATCTCTGAATCGCTGATGGTGGCAATGTATAACTGGGTTGCGGAAGGTGAGCTGCCGCCGCCCTCCCGATATCCACGCATCGCCGACGGCACACTGGTTCCCTCACACGTGGACGGTCGCATTAACCGGGATGCCTGGAATCGCCTGAGTGCTTATAACCACCCGTCGTCCATGTATCAGCCAATGCATACCAGTTATGGCAACCGTTGGGACAGCCAAAGAATCATCGATCAGCACCCGGAATACTCGGATCATTTTTATCAGGCGCTTGTTCCTGTGGTGAACACTGACAACAATGACCTCCCGGGCAGCACCATACTGCCACCGCTCGCGAGTGTGCCACTTGGCACTTTCGTTTCCTGGAATCTTCGTGCGCCTGAAACAGGAGCGGAGCGTTCGCTTGCGCGCCTGAGTGGTGGGTATATTCCGTTTTCAGCAAATACTGCGGTCGCTGTACAGAGTCGTGATCCGCGTAATTCCATTGCCGGACTCTATCCAGCCTACACGGACTATCTTGAAGAGTTCGAATCGGCGACTGATGGTCTGATAGAAGAAGGGTTTCTCCTGCCTGGATTCAAGCAGGATTATATGGACATCGCCAATAGCTATGCGCCGCTCTTTGAATAACGAGCTGGCGCCAGACAGTATTTGATCTTATGCGTTGCCGCGTTGAACCCTCAGCGCGGTACTACTTCGAACATCCAGGTATCGCCACTCGTGACCGTCTCCGGTGAGGTGGGTTCGCCGGTGCCGTATTTGCGATTGAACTCCGCCAGTACCGGTATCACATCCGGGCCATCCATAATGCGCTGCAGGCGTTGTTCATAGAGATTGCCATCGATGCGCACGATGATGCGATCGTCTTCTTCCAGATAGTAGGGCCAGTGCTTCCACAGGGAACCGATCCCGGTGTTCATATAGCCGCTCACAATAAACAGCCGATCGTCATGCACGCCCAGCCATACCGTGCGGGACCGCGCCGGGTTCAGAGTCTGAAATTCGATGACATCCCGATCCCGGATAAAAGCCCAGGAAGCGGGGGTCTCGGTCAGCTGGCCAGTCGTGAAAGGGCCGCCGGCGACGATCTCCAGTGGTCCATCGCTAAAGCGAGCGTAAACCAGAAACGCGCCAGCCAGCACCACAATCGCGAGCAAGAAAAACCCGATGCCACGCAAAATCTTCTTCATAGAACTCGTCCTCCTGACGTAATGATTTACAGCCTCCCTGACATTCAGAACGCCTGCCGAGCAAGCGAGCTGAAAACGGCCTCAGCGCGATCAGGAACAGGACATGGCAACATCCAGCTTGAATGCTCTTGCTGCCTGCTGTATCCAGCGTTCGTGATGCGCACCAAGTCAACGGGGCGGCTGCCGAATCTCAGGCATTCGCTCTGGCTCAAAGCTCCGGGCCAGGGCGATGCCTGAATCTATCCCCTGAGCTCGCTTCCCAGTCTGCTTGTTTCCACGGCTCATCTGGATGCAGTGCAATCACTGTATCTGTTTTTCAGGCACGCTAGATGCCTATTCTGGAAAGTGTGTTGATCAGTTCCCGAATAATCTTCTCAGCCACGGGGTGGCTCGCCGCAAAGCTCGCTTCCAGAGCAATTGCATCATCCATGATCGTGTTTTCTGAAGTGTCGACCTCGGGGTCGACCAGATCCTGAATGCTGGCCTCTAATTGCCTTGCTGTCTCGACAGTTTCCGGGCCTATGGTCTCGGCCGCTTCAAGCTCTTCCAAGAGCTCCTTGATCAATTCCTTGATTCGCGTATCACTCACTGCTTACTCCCGATTTGGGCGATCCTGGTCCGGATCGCATCGATGAATTGTTGGTTTGGGTTTGAGTCAGTAGTTTTTCAGGCCCGACTCGAATTGACCGCATTGCCAGACAAGCCGGTAACAGCCCGTATCCGGTGATTTTCGCTGTCCCCGACGTATAGCACACCATTATAAACGCACACGCCATGGGGTCGGTTCAGTCGGCAAGCCAGCGGATCTCCATCCGGGCCGTCTCCTCTTTCGCCGGTACCCAGCACTGTACTGATCAGGCCCGTGCCGAGATCGACTCGTCGAATCACATGGTTTTCAGTATCCACGACATAAAGTGCGTTATCCGATGGCGAATGTGCAATGCCTTTCGGGCCGTTAAAGGTTGCGGAGAGAGCAGCGCCGCCGTCGCCGCTATAACCCTGCTCGCCTGTTCCCGCAACGCGCTGCAGGCGGTTTTCATTCAAGCGAAGCTGATAGACGGCGTTGCCTTCTCTGAGTACCAGCCAGGCGTTGCCATTGCGGTCGGCGTCGATTGAGCGAGGCCCCATGAGTGCCGTGCCCTGGAGAGGTCCACTGTCGGGAGTCTGGGCTGCCACGCCTGTCCCGGACAGAGTGCTCATCTCGCCCGTTTCGCGATCGACACGTCGCAGTCGTTGATTGCCGATATCGCAGATCAATAGATTGCCTCGTGAATCAAAGGCGATGCTGTGCGGTCGATTGAGTTGGGACAGGACCGCCTGTCTGCCATCGCCCGCATACCCGGCTTCACCATTGCCTGCCAGCGTCGTGACGAGCCCGGTGCGTCCGGCGATTCGGCGAACGGTGTGATTATCTCTCTCCACGATATAGAGATTGGTTTCGTCATCCCAGCGTATTTCATGTGGCGCGGAGAAGGGCGTTTCCATGGGGCGACGAGACTCCGGGCGAAACCCGGCTTCGCCCGTTCCGGCAACAGTAGAGAGCCGATTGCGGCCAAGGTCGATGCGTCGAATCCGGCCAGTATCGACTTCGCAAAAATACAGTGCGCCGTCTGGCCCCGGCACGACTCCATAGGGGTTGTTGATTGGCGACTCAGTCGCCACCGCACCGCCGCGCGGTTCTTCCTCATAACCGGCCACACCCGTGCCGGCCACCGTAAAGACCTGACTGGCAGGTTGTGCGCGCAGCAGCATCGGATTGAGTGCGAGTCCGCCGGAGCCGGCGATGACATTGAGAAAACGGCGTCTGGAAAGCATCAGGATTCGGGCTCGCAATAAACCGGTGAACGTTGTGTTCCTCTAGCTTTGCCCTTATTCCCGCGTGAGTCAATATGCGGCCCCGGCCGCGTGCGTTCGATGCGAGCCTATTTGCGTTGCGAGAACTTGAGTTTTCGTTGCGTGCCCCCTACTCTGTCGCCAGACCTTGTGAACAAGAACATCAACAGCTTCAAGCCAAGGAGATTCTCATGTGTGATAACGATACCCAGAAAGACGTAGAAGCTTATCTGGATCGCCACCCGGAAATGAAACGTCGCGATTTCAACAAACTGTTGACTGCCGCTGGCCTCGCAACGCTATTCCCGCCGATGGCCAATGCGCAATCCATAACAGGGCGGGATGTTGAGATTGAGACTCCGGACGGCGTGGCTGATTGCTATTTTGCCTATCCCTCACTCGGCGCCCACGCCGCGGTGTTGGTATGGCCCGATATTCTTGCGCTGCGGCCCGCCTTCCGTGAGATGGGCAAACGACTGGCGCGCTCGGGATATGCGGTGTTGACGGTCAATCCCTTTTACCGGGATGCACGCTCGCCGGTTGTAGGGCGCGGTGCGAGTTTCGGCAATCCCGAAATTCGCAACATCGTGCTGCCCATGGCGCGCAATCTCAATGAAGAGACACACTTCACCGATGCCCGCGCTTTTGTTTCCTGGCTCGACGCCCAGCCGGAAGTCGATACCAGCAAAGGTATTGGCACCACAGGTTACTGCATGGGCGGTCCGATGGTGATGCGTACTGTCGCAGCAGTTCCGGATCGTCTCGCGGCCGGTGCTACCTTTCACGGCGGCGGTTTGGCCACCAATCAGCCTAACAGTCCCCATCTGTTGATTCCGCAGACTCGAGCGGCCATGTTGCACTGTGTTGCCGAGAACGATGATGAGAGCGATCCACAAGCAAAAGAGACGTTGCGTGCTGCCTACGCGGCAGCCAATATCCCTGCCGAGATCGAAGTCTACGAAGACGCGATGCATGGCTGGTGCGCAATTGATTCTCAGGTGTATCACAAGGCGCAGGCTGAAAGAGCCTGGTCTCGTTTGTTAAACCTGTTTGCCGAAAATCTCGCCTGACATATCAGGTCTTCAAAAAAAGAGGTGACAGCCGCAAGCCGTCACCTCTTTTTTTGTGCGATAAGCCAAGCGCGAAATCTGATGGAATCGCTAAAACGCGATTCTAGCGTTCGCTGTCTACGTTGAGTTTATTGGTCCAGAAAATATCGATATTGCCCAGACTGTTGTCCTGCCTCGAGGAAAACCAGGCAAAGGTGTTTTCACCCGGTGGCAACGCCGGGCACATATCCGCCGATTCGGTATTTACCTGCGGCCCCAAATTGAATGCCGGGCCCCATTGATTCGGTCCTTCGGGGTCTGCTCCCCAGATATCCATGCCACCGTAGCCACCAGGTCGACTGGAGGTGAAGTAGATGCGGCCACTTGCATCCTGGGTGAAATGAAATTCCTCAGCAGCGGTATTGATGTTTGGCCCCTGATTGACAGGCTCAGCCCAGCTGCCGTCTGCATTGGCCTGTGAGCACCAGATATCAGAGCCGCCATAACCGCCCGCGCGACGCGACGCAAAGCACAGCGTCGAGCCGTCGTTGAGAATGGCAGGGCAGTGCTCGTCACCTTCGTCTGTGCTGATCGGAAAGCCTACCAGCTCGGGCTCACTCCACTGGCCATTGATTTTACGCGTGACGAACAGATCGTTATTGTTGCGCGGTGTTGTCGTTGCCAGCCGATCGGATTTGAAAAAGATGGTATTGCCGTCTGCAGTAATCCACGGTTCACGGTCATCGCCACGGCGCAATGGATCGACATCGGTTGCGGGTGGCGCGTTGATAGGGATGCCCATGTTGACTGGCGTGTTCCAGCTCCCGGTGTCGGCATTGAATGTGGCGATATAAAGATCTTTGGGGTCACCCGGTGCCACAGCCATGTCTTCCCGGGCGCTGCAATACACCATGGTGCCATCCGCAGCAAAAGAGAGCTCCCCTTCAGCCCACAGGGTATTTATCGGTGCGCCGAAATTATGCACCGCCAACTCTACCCAGTTCGGGCTGCTGGTCTGCCCCATTACCAGTGACGAAGCCAGTAATGCGGGCAGCAATAACCATCGAATTTGACCAATCAGCATGCGCTCCTCCGGAGTTTATTCAGTTCAGCTAATCAAGACCGGGATTCCACCCGAAACGTCCACCAATGCCCGGGCCGAACAGCATCGGGTTCCGGGATAGGGTTGTACGGTCCACCACCGTGGGTTTGCAGTTTGATCACGCGGGCGCTCCAGGCGCGATCCATCTCCTGTTCGTCAAAAACCCGATTCAGTGTAACCGGATACGTTATTCCATTGAGTCGCATAACAGCGCGCTCATTCTCCTCAACCTTGCCAGCCCAGTACTTGCGATCACAGACTGAGCAACTGAGATACAGCTCTCCTTCGGGTGTCGACATGCAATTCAGATTAACCGCGTGCGGCCGGATACCCGCATAAATCTGTAGTTGGCAGAGCGGGACATCGTTGGCGAAATTCCAGTCATTCACTGGCCCGTCGGCGCGTTCGCCGAACAGCAAGCCTCCGGGTGTGCGGTCGCAAGGGCAAATCGAGGAATAGATGATAAAACCGATAGCCAAGGCTGCGACGAGACCGACGGTTGCGAGCATCGCCACAAGCTTCAGGTTGAGTTTACGGGCAGGTGCGGGTGCTTCAGTCATAACAGGCCTCTTGATGCTGTCGGGCAGCGTTTTATTGTTGTTGAGGAGCTTGAGTTGAATCGGACTGACTCTGGCAATCTAGCATCTTATGGCGGGTTGCGGCAATTGGTCGCAGTGACATTGGCGACCAGAGGCGTACTATCGAATTCAGGAAATCGCACAGAAAACAACAGGGAAAACAGGGAAAACAATAGGGAGAACAGCGCAAGCAGTGAGGGCGAGAGTGCTCGATGGCAAAGGACAAATGCCGCCGGCCGCATGCCCCAGTATCACTGTTTTTGCAGCAATGTTCTCGTAGTGAGTCTCGGTATGAGTCTCGTAATGAGTCCTGTAATACGAAGGAGCCTGATATGGTTGATGTGCGCAAGATGGTCTATTTGATGATTCTCCCCGTTGTGACTGCGCTGGCGTGCTGGGGAGTGTTGCTATTGATCTGAAGCTGACAGCGCTCTAAGGGTGCGCTCTCGAGGGGCTATCAAGGAGCTCTCAAAGGCTTCCGGTTTCGAGTTCAAACAACTGACGCAGGATACGCCTCCACTGGCTGTACTGCTCTTCCAGTGTGCCGCTCAAGCCGTGAACCTGGCGATTGAGTTCCAGTATTGCCGGTGCAGTTTCTCTGTTGAACCCTTCCGCCAACTCTTCATATTCTTGCTGGTAAATCTTGCTCCAGCGGTAGCGGTCGTAGCGCTGGGTTAGCGTCAAATAGCCCGTGGTGGAGCTGTAGCGGCTCTCATCTACGTCGCGCTCGGCTGCACGTTCCTCTTCCTGAATCTGTTCGAAGGAGTAGCTGCGCCAGAGCAGGTAGGGCGACTCGGTTTCTTCGTGAAGCGCCTCGTAATACTCATCTACAGTGTCGATAAACAAATGATGCCGAGTGCGCATGTCCTGCACTCTGCGCAGCATCGGATCGTCTGCTGCTGGCAGGGCTTGCACAGACAATAATCCCGAGTCATCACGAGACAACATATGTCCGAAGGATTCGGGGGAGAGGTCATTGGCATACACCAACAAGGCAACATTGGAAATCGAGGTCAGCTCAGCCGTAGTGAGTGAGTCACGCACCGCCAGCAGGTCATTCGCAATCTGCTCGTAAATATCGACAAAGGGCTCACCCAGCTCTGCAAGTGTAGTCGCATCAGCTCGTCGCAGTTGGCGTGGGGGAAGATAGCTCTCTTCAACTGTGCGATCGTAATAACTGCGCTGCAGCCACAACTTCCCAGTAGCGTCTCTCGCTTCAATCTCCAGTTCCAGTTCCTGTCCATCGGAGCGATACACTGTGCCAGTGACGGTCAGATGAACCGATGGATCGTATTCTGGTAGTACGCGGATTGCACCCCAGTGGTTGGATGCCAACAAGCTTTGTTTCAGTTTGTAAGGGAGCAGATGTCTTTCATTGTCACGAACTTCTTCGAACACCCAGTCACCAAAACGCGTGGCGGCGCTGGATCTGTTCGCGCTTTCAAATACAATAATACCGATATCCAGCAAGTATTCTTCATCGGGCGTTACAGTCGTTTGTTGCAACTCGACTTCGCCGACACCTTCAGGCACGGGGTCTACAGATTGTACGTCTGTTGAGCTTGAGCATGCCGCCAGCATGAACACCGCCAACGCATATGCAATCCGCTGCCAAGTCATGGCAGCGCCCCAGCCTGGCTGCAAACCCGGCCCCTGCTCAGCGTGAGCACGCAATCGAAAGACTCGGCAGGCTCATCGTAGCGGTTGAAAGTCTGTTGCAGATTAAAAGGCGCGCCGCTGCCACTGCGAATGCTGGTCACCATTCTCAATTCTTCACGATCAGCCGCTACGCTCAAACGGTGCTGGATGACCAGGTCATCGGGAAGGGTAATGATGAATACCAATTGCTGTCCGTCCCATCCGCAGGCTTCGCTGCCGTGTTCGCTGGCGAATAGTCGATGGGGGCCAGATTCGATACTGCATTCCAGTGGTGCCTCGCCTCGTCTCTCTATTCGGACCTGATTGCGATCCTGAATGATATTCATGGTGGTCTGACGAGTGATGTATTCAGCAAGGCGAGCGAGATCGATAATGCTTGCCCCCGCGCGGGAGTTATTGAGATTGATATTACCGAGTGACACCGCAGGGCCACCGGTGCTTACACCAGCCTGTTGTCTTACTGCCTGTTCCTGGCGAATGCGCAGCATTCGCCCCAGCTCGTCTTCCCATTTGTCGCTGCGCCCAAAGTCTTTTTCCCAGGAGCCGGAAAAATCCAGCCGCAGGGGCCGATCGAGATCCAGTACTGGCAGATCGTCCTGTGCCAGTGCGTTCGCGGTAAACAGCACAGCGAAGTTGAAAGCCAGCAACAGGGTAAAGACGTTATTCATGGGCGCTAATAATGACACGGCATTGTGATGGCGCAAGGGAAATGCCAGTCTGATGGGCTCAAGGTGAGACCAGTTGCTGAATCCGCGGCACAGGATGGTTGTGGGGTATACGCGGCAGCTGACATGGACATTCCCTTGCGCGCCTTCTATGCTCTCTATGCTCAATTTGCTCAGTAGTCCCCACAGATATCTCCATACAGAATGTAGTCCCACTGGAATCTGGACACTAAAACAAGAAGGAGGTTCCCATGACCGCCAAGACCGTCAGTCGAAGCATGACAACCAAGCTCACAACAATGCTAAGCACCGGCTTGCTGGCTCTGCTTGCCAATACAGCGCTCGCCCAGCGCGACTTCAGTGACGTTGAGATCATCACCCATCATGTAGCCGGTAGTGTGTACTACCTCGAAGGCGCGGGTGGGAATGTCGGCGTGTCTGTCGGCGAAGATGGCGTGGTGATGATTGATGATCAGTTTGCACCTCTGACTGACCGGCTGGTCGCTGCAATTCGCGAGCTGACTGATGGCGAGATTCGCTTTCTTATCAACACCCATGTCCACGGTGACCACACCGGCGGTAATGAAAACATGGGAAGAATGGGCGTACAGATTCTGGCTCGTGATGAAGTGCGGGTGAGACTGGCAGCGCAAGCGCCTGAAGGCGCCCTGCCTGTGCTGACCTATAGCGAATCCATCACTATTCACCTGAATGGCGAAGAAGTCTTTGCGTTTCCGGTACCGCCTGCCCATACCGACGGTGACAGCTTTATTCTGTTTCGCGAATCCGATGTGATTCACACCGGCGATGTGTTTCGCACAACAGCCTTTCCAGTCATTGATACCAACAACGGCGGGACTCTGGATGGCACGCTTCAGGCGCTCGGGCTACTTATTGGCACTGCGGGGCCAAACACCAAGATCCTGCCAGGTCACGGCGGCGTTTCGACGCGCATGGACGTGATGGCTTTTCGGGATATGATTCTCGACGTGAAAGCCAGGGTCGAACCCATGGTGGCGAATGGCATGAGCTATGAACAAGTCGCCAGCAGCAATCCTACTGCTGACTACAATGCGCAATACGGCGACCCGGATCGTTTCTTGCGCGCGGTCTACACAGAACTCGGAGGAGAGTTGGAGCAATGAAGCTTTGGATTTCTGCCGCACAAGCAGCAGCTGTATTAGCCATCAGTGTTGGTGGGTCGAACTTGGCAGCACAAGACCGACTTGAATTGGTTAATGCCTTTTGGCAGGCAGAATCTGCATCGGAAAGAGAGGACGCGGCCATTGCGCTGGCGAGCGCAGCGGCGGATGCCCAGGCCTTGTATCGCTGGCTCAGATTGGGCCCGGAATATAGCTCGGATGTAGCCCGAGGCGTGGTCTCCGGCAGTCGCACAGCAGACGACGGCACGGTATTTCCCTATGTGATTCTGGTGCCAGAGGCATACGATCCTGCCAACAGTTATCCGGTCGAATTCATGCTGCACGGTGGGGTTGGCCGACCCAGGCCAGAAGAGGGTGAGAGTTTCTGGCGTGGAGGCTATGACAATTTGATGCGCGATGATCGTCTGGTCGTCGTTCCTCTGGCATGGAACGAGGCAATCTGGTGGCAGTCAGCCCAGGCAGAGAACCTCGTCGAAATATTGCGGGCAGTGCGCCAGGATTACCATATTGATGATAACCGCGTTACCTTGACGGGTGTCTCGGACGGCGGCACCGGTGCGTGGTTTTTCGCCTTTAAACAACCCTCCGAGTGGGCAGCCTTTCTTCCCTATATCGCTCACCCCGGTGTGCTGCGTAGCCCGCAAAGCGGGGGCGGTTATCGACTCTACTTTGAAAACCTGCTGGGTAAGCCGTTCTATATCGTGAGCGGGGAGAACGATCGGCTCTATCCTGCCGCATCACTCGCGTCGTTTATTGAAATACTCGAACAGCAGAATGTGGAACACACATTCCGGATCATCGAGGGTGGTGGACACAATACCCAGTGGCTACCCGAAGAGATGCCTGCCATCGAAGCATTCAAGGCGGCACACGTTCGTGATCCCTTTCCTGATCAGATTCAATGGGTCACGGAGAGTAGTGAGCAATTCAATGAGTATAACTGGGTGCGCGTTGATGCGCTTGAGGAAGAGGGCAGGCCCAGCCTGTTGCAGGTGAGTCGCGAGGGCAATGCGTTTAGTGTCACCGCCAGAGGCGTGAGCCAGTTTACCCTGCGTTTCAATCCCGAAGAGGTGAACCTCGAGGACCCATTGCTGGTAAGCGTCAATGGGCGAGTGGTGCATACTGGTACAGTGCGGCAGCGCAAGGAGACCGTTCTTGAATCCGCCCACAAGCTTGACCGTGCCGCGCTCTACACAGCCACACTGCAGGTTGATCTGACGCAATAACGAAAAACCTGCTCAGGCTCAGACCGAAAAGTGTCGTAGTTATGGCGCAATGCATTGGCAAGGAGATTCCCCATGCAAAGGCATATACGACGAAATTTCGATATGGGCCTCACCGGTCTCGGGATCGGTATTATTCTGTGCGCGGTTATTCTCGGCGGCAGTCTCGACATTATAGTTCAGTTACCGATGGCGCTCACCGGCGTGCTGATCATGGAGGCGGGAGTATGGCGCATCAGTACCCGACTCTTTCCCAACGAGCGACGTTACAGTGGTTTGCGCGCTGAAGGGGATCGTATGATGGAGCTGATTCGAGAGTTGAACGTCGCAGCTATTGCCAAAGAGACAGGCAAAGAAGATGCACGGCGCTTTCAGGATACCCTCCAGGCCATGCACGATTCGGTAAGCAAGATGTCAGAGCTCGCCGCCCGGGAAGACGGCGGCGCCTGATAGAAAACGTTTGACTAGCGAGTCAGCTGTGCCAGACGCGCTCTTAACTGCGTGAGAATACTGGCAATTTCCCGGAACTGCGCGTTACTGGTGGTCATCTCCTCCATGCGTCGCTGCAACTCCTCAAAATCCCTCGCGTGATCGGCTCGCAGGGCCGCGTCATTTACCAGGTTGTCGCTACCAGTGCGATGAGCATTGGCATTGGCCGAGCGCGCGTCGATGAAAAACTTGGGCTCACACACTTCCTGTCGAATATGGGAGCCGGTGGGAGTGGCTTCGTAGCACTCCACATCGTAGCGATCATCATCATTGTTCGCGTTGTAAATCTCGTAGAACTGGGCCTGAACTTCCTTGATAAAGCCCTGAACCTCAGAGCGATTGAGTTCGGCAATAACAATAACTTCTTCATCGGTATCCTGTGCCAGCGCAAGAACCGGAACGAATGCAATAAGCAGGGCAGATAAATATTTCATGAGCGTGTTCCACTGGGCATGTGTAGATTGGCTAGCGTAACGGAAACAGTGTTGCAGTTCGAGTCCCGGTAAATCCATTGGCCGTGCCAGCGCTGCATAACATCACAATTTATTGAATTTCCACACTATTCAAAGGCTTGTAACGTATTGACACGTAACTCTGTTTGCTTCCCCGAATGGTTGTGTAATGATTGAGCGCAAACCATAACAAGATCCGCTCAGGATCCACGCCGGGAGATCAATCTCTATGAGAATTCCAGCTTATCTCGCTGCTGGTGCAGCTACTCTGATGTTCGCCATTCCCAGCATTGTGCAAGCGCAAGGCAATGCTCGCGGCCCGATTGGCGAGAGTCCCTACGACGTCGTTCCTTTCTGGGCGGATGTTTTTCAGGATCATGGCTTCGCATTCGGTGGTAATTCAGGTATCTGGGCCGAGTCGCCAGATCGCATCATCATTGCCCAGCGCGGTGAAACTATCCTGCCTCATCCCATCCCGGAGGAATACCTCGGGTTCGCTGGATCGATTGGCATCAACGTGCTGACAGACACCAATCGCCGTACCTGGCAGAACTGCCTCTACACGGTGAATGGGGATGGTGAGCCCACCGAGATCTGGACCCATCTTGATTATCTGTGTGAGAACTCCGACGGCCCCGGTCCGCATCGCTTGCGCGTGAATCCCTATGATCCCGAGCGCAAGATCTGGCTCATCAATGAAACCTTTCACCAAATCTATGTGTTGACCAATGACGGTAGTGAAGTCGTTGCCACCTACGGTGAAAAACTCGTACCAGGTAACGACGCAACACATTATGGCCGTCCGCAGGACGTCGCCTTTCTGCCAGATGGCCGCATTCTCGTGGCTGACGGCCTCGATAATCATCGCGTGATCATTTATGACAACGACATGAACTATCTCGGTGAATTCGGCGGTGAGGGGGATGGCCCGGGTCAGTTCAATACCATCCACTCATTGGGAATCGGCCCTGAAGGCCGCATCTTCGTCACGGACCGTTCCGGTTTCGAGGTGAACTTGTTCCGCACAACCGATGATCCAGCGGTAATCGAATTTGAGCGCTCCATTGGCCATCCAACCGGCATGCCACTCGATATTATCGTGAACGAAGACGACTTCTGGATCTCAGCGCTGCAGCCACTGCGTTTTGTGAATTACGATTTCGAAGGCAATTTGAAATACACCTGGCTCGTTCCGCCGGATCTGCCGCATGGCTATCTTGAGGTCCACACATTTACTGTGGATTCCGATGGCAATCTTTACGGTGGAGACAATCAGTACGGTCGAACCCAAAAGTTCGTACCCAAACCCGGTGTCGATCCCGAGTTGCTGATCGACCCGCCATGGGTTGCTCGCTAGTTAGTCAGCTCGTTTCCTGATTACTTATCGGGAAGCAGAACGCGAACTGAGCAGTGCTGGAAGATCCGCGATGGAATCGATGATGACATCCGGGACTATTTCAGACTGCTCAGTGAATGCTTTTCGATACTTTCCAGTTCGAACCAGGGCGCCGCGCAATCCGGCTGCCTGAGCGCCACCGATATCATTCTCGATATCATCGCCGATAACCAACACCTGTTCTTCGGGCAAGCCCAACGCACTGACGGCGAGATTGAAAAACTCTGCACTGGGTTTGCCGATGACCTTGGCCTGTTTGCCAGACACAAATTCGAGCCCCGCAACAAACGCCCCGATGTCCATCTGCAATCCGGACTCACCCTCCCAGAACCTGTTCATGTGCATGGCGATGAGGTCGGCTCCATCGAGTAATTCGCGGAACACGCGATTCATTAACTCATAGTCCCAGGCAGCACCAATATCACCCACGATGACATAGTCTGGTCGTTCTTCGTTTTGCCTGAACTGATGGAACTCAGCTTTTACCGCATCGCGTATCAGTAAATGGACCGAGGGGCGGCCTCTGGAAAGGAGAAAATCTCGGGTCGCGCTGACGGCGCTAAATATCTCCTCTTCACGCACTTCGATTCCCATACGGATGAGCTTGCGCGCGACATCGGCGGAGGTTCGAGTCGAAGTATTGGTGATAAAGCGGAATGGCAGGCCCAGCGAGCGGCAATAGTCGAGAGCATCTCCCGCGCCAGCTATCACTTCTTCGCCGACATAGAGAACGCCGTCCAGATCAAACAATATGCCATTGATGTCACGCATCACAGTGCCGTCTGAAAAAACTCGCTTTCCAGTATAACAGCAATGTTGTGACGCGCGACCGGCGCCTGAGGCCTATGGCGGGGCAGACTACTGAATCTGGAAACTCAGCCCCTGTGCGCTATAGGCAAAAACTTCAAAGTTGTTGAGGCCATAGGCAAAGTAGACAGTCGGCGTGACATTACTGACCCCAAACTGTGCTGGAGTAAAATTACTGAAGGCTGTCAGAGTCTCGGTAGATTGAAGTGCTCGCGCATTGATGGCGCCGCCAAGAGTCGCGATATTGCCATCCCAGCTTTGATAGCCGCCATTTGCGTCGACATAAAACAGTCCGGCCCCTGGCACCGAGATGACGATGTACGTAGTGCCGATCTGACCTTGATGGGCATAAGGAATACCCAGTGTGGCTTTCACATCGATCGCCGCGGTGGCGCTGAAACTGGTTCCGGCTACGCCGCCGCTCGAGGCGCTGCCAACGATAGTCAGCGCAGAGCTGCTGCCATCCAGTGAAGCAACGCTTAACAGATTTGCATTGCGTTTCGCAGATACCTGGAACCGGGTGTGATTGATGGCGTGCACTGAGTCCGCGCCCTGTTCGAGATCGCTGCGAGAAATACCGCAGGCTTGTCCATTGCATTGCAGGCTGGCAGGGTTGGAAAAATAGGGTAGCGCCTCAGCGCCATTGAAGCGCGACGCATAAGCCATGATGGTGACAAAATTTCCATCCACACCATAGCCATGTCCCCAGGGCAGAGCGGGTTCGCCAGACTGTTCCCGTCTTGAATGCAGCAGCCCGAGATTATGTCCGAGTTCATGTGCCAGCGTCAGATCATCGCACCCGCTGCCGCCGCCCGGCGGAAATCCTGGCTTGTAGAAAGCGGTGAACACTTCACTGCTCGTAACCCGCGGGTGGAACAGTTCTCCTTTATAGCCGCCGCCCGGGGAGTCACCAAGACCGCAGGCGAGATCACTGCCTTTTATGCCGTCCACTATTACCACGATGTCTGCACCGACCGTATCGCGTAGTTCCGCCAATCCGGAAAACACGCCGTTGCCGGCGGCCAGATCATCCATGGTTGTGCTCAGACTATTATTGAAATCATATTCCACCAGGCCGTAGTGCACCGCGCGGAAGGAAACCATCGCACCGCTGTTCTGATAATAGCTATTGCTCGTCTCTATCATCTGATTGATTTCGGTTTCCGGAAACGGAACGCCTAATTCATCGACAAAATTTCGGGTATACAGAAACAGCA
>JASBUV010000016.1 GCA_030147705.1 Gammaproteobacteria bacterium | reverse complement strand
TTGCTCTGCAACTTCGCGTGCCAACGCAATTGCCTGAACCGGCCCCTCTATGCCACGCAGAATTGGCATTTCAAGACGCGACTCGACTTCCGCTGTTTCGAGCAGGAAGGCGTCATTGGGCCCTTGCCCGGGTGGCCCCATCCCGACCGCAAACAGAAAGCGTGCAACGGGCAGGCCCGCGAACTCCTGCTGTAATTCCAGACCGAGCTCGGCAGGGTCACTGCCCGCGGAAAACACCGCAGAAAATCCGTAATACGCGTACTGGCGAAGATTGGCCAGCAGATTGTCCCGCCCATAGAACTCATGCCCCCACCCCTGCGCGCTCTGATACCCGAGATGCGCATGCGCGTCGATCAATGCGGGGAGCAAATACTTGCCATCCAGATCCACCACTGTGGCATCCTCAGGAATTGCCAGCGTGTCTGCAGCACCAACCGCGACGATCTCATCATCCATCACCAGAACACTGCCCGGGCTTATTACCTGACCATCGCCAACGATGACTGTGGCGTTATCCAGCAGCAGCGCGCCAGATTGCGCAAAACCCACCTGTGCAAAAAAGAGTGCTCCGAAACAAGAGATCGAGACGAACATGGACAACGAGACCACAACACCCGAGTGCCATTTGGCACGAAGCAAGTCAACTGGTAGTACAAATGCTTTGCACAGATTGTGGATATTCATTGCAGCCCCTCAAATGCTTCTTCCGGTGCGAAGAAGGCAATGACAAAGATCAGCCAGTCAGACAGGATGTGCGCACCGGAACACACCCAGATATTACCGGTTGCGAGATAGGCTGCAGTCAGCACCATACGCGCCGCACCAATGATGATGAAGCTCTGCGCCACATTCCATTGATAGGTCGGCAGATGCAGTGCACCGAAGAGAAGCGCGGTTACTAACCAGGCCACCAACACGGCTCTGGCCTTCGGCCACTGGCGCGCTTGCACCAGATAAGTCAGCAACGCGAGGAATGGCAAAATGCTTATTACCTCCTCGCCCACCAGCTGCGGCAAGGTCCGAAGCAGGAAAGCTACAAATTCGAGATCACTGAACTCGCGGATCATCCCGGCGGCGGGATTCGGGCTCACTTCAAATGTGCTGGCAACGAGAAGTGCGACAAGCACAGAAACGAACAGATTCAGCAAAGCAAATGAGGGCATTAGCAGCACCGCCCTGAGACTGAGCGGTCTGAACAATGCTGTCACGCACTTGCGGTTTATGGCAGCCAGACCGAGCACCGGCAATCCAACAAAAAGCGTTGCTGGAATAAGCTGCGAGAATGGGCCTGTGAACACCATCCCGAGCAAGATCAAAGCAAGAAAACCGGAGAGACAAAGCAGCAGCAACAGAGCCCACTGCCTGCCAGACAGCAACACGGGCTCGCCCCGGTAAAAGGGCAAATCCGCTGCAAGCGCTGAATCTGAATGCATCAGCCGTGTCCGGGCATTTTCACCACTAGTAGCCCCGACGAATGCTGCCATTCGTCATGCCATTGACGGTACCGCTGCGTAGCCACTCAACCGAATCTTCAAACATCAGCAAGTGATTCATCTCCCACATGGCATTGTGAGACGAGCAGCCCAGATCCAGTAACACCTTGCTGCTGGAACCCAGGTCCTCATACAGCTCCTGAACACGCGCCACGGGCACTTGAGCATCGTGGATCGGCGCGATGAGCAACATGGGCGATTCTGTGTCACCAACTGTTGATGGTCCCCAGCCCCAGGTGATGGTGCGCGGCGCGCGGCGCACGCCCGTACCCCACGTGGCTCCGACCGGATCGGACTCCAGCATGGCCTGCCAGATTGCTGCCGCAGCAGCGGGCTCATATTGATTGGCACAGACAGATTGCCGATCCCAATTCGCGATGAAGTCTGCATGGGATTGCTTGCTGAAAACCGATCCGGCAACAGGCAGCTCCGGCGCTTCTTCAGAACGGTTGCGGCTGTAAGCGGGAGCCAGCAGAACCAGCCTGCCCACTTTCTCCGGGTGACGGGCAGCATAGCCACCAGCACGCGGGCCACCCAGCGACCAGGCCACCAGATGGACTCGTTCGACTCCGCGCAAGCCACGCAGATAATCGACGACAGCATCAATATCATCCCAATCAGACGCGATGGTAGTGGCTGCATAGCCATAACTCGGCTCGCAATCTTGCGCGATCAATTGCGGAACGAATTCTTCGCGCTGATTCTCAGGGAGATTACAGGGGTCGTTCATCGGATAGGGACGGGTTGATCGTCCATAGCCCGTTGTATCCATTGCGAACGTGTTGAAGCCCGCATTTGCCAGGTGACGCATCCAGCTATAAGTCGAATGCGGCGCATCGAAAGCCACTTCTGCAGGCGTTCCAGCGCCATGCACGAACAACACCACATCGCCTTCGCCCACCTCCCCATCTGCGGCACTGTATTCACGCACATAAATTTGTGCTACCTGACCCTCCATAGAAGGCGCAAGAGACACATTGGCAACATAGTGCTCGGACATGACGGGCATGCCCTGAGCGCTGACCGCTGATAGGGAAGCAATCGCCATCAATGAGGCAATGAGTTGTAGTGAGGTATTGACCATCTTGTTCATCAGTTCACCTGTTCGAATTATTATTTGTGCAGCGAATTGCTTATCTCGGATCGAGACGCAGGAAATAGCGAGGCGGGAATCCGGTTCTGAATTTGAAACCAAACCCCACAGTGTAGATGGCTCGAATCCTGGCATCATCTTCGCCTTCGAGCGCGACGGCGGTGTACGGTTCAAAACCGTCACCGAAATCGACTTCGATCTGCGGATTCTCAAGCGCTTGCTGATACCAGGCGCGAGGCCAGTGATTCGCGGCGACATAGGCCTCGCCATCAACTTCCACCAGCCGCAGTACTCGCTCTGATCTCTCGCCCGCACTGTTATAGGTGGCGATTACGATAGTTGACTGATTTTCTGGCTGATTCACACCGAGCCGCACTTCGAATGCGACAACTTGTCCGATATAGATTACAAGCAGAACGGCAACACCGATCAGGCTCCATTTGCGAACTTTCGCTGCATTCATTATTCACTCCTCAACTTTTTTAGTCGTCTGGCGGACACTTGGCAAACTACTCATTGAATCATGTATCATGACTCTCCCGATTCCAATCTCATTCAATTCGGAGAATCTTGTGTATAAAGCTCTCAAACCTCTCGTATTAGTCCTTGGTCTGAGCGCACTTGCTGCGTGCAGCAATCAAACCACTTATTCGCCGTTCCTGGAAGCGGAGCCGGCACCAGGCGAGGCACTGACTCGTGCCCCGCGCACTCTGCGCCTGTTCTTCAATGCACTACCCGATGTCGAACAAAGCAGTTTGCGCCTGATTGGGGCTGGCGGTGAGCATCAACTCCGGGGCCTGCATACTATGGCAGCTGATGACCTGATGATCGAGATCATGGACGCAGTGACTCCCGGCACCTATACGGTCGAGTGGTCAACGGTGGTCGCCGATGACCCAACTCAATATTCCGGAAGCTACGAATTCACGTTCAGCGAATAAATCAGCCGCTCCCACGCTGCGAAAGCGGCAAGCTATCAGGCGTACGCGAAATGCGTCGCTTGCCCGGCAACGATCAGCCACGTAACGAACAAGCCATTCACTATCGCTCCTGTGTAGATTTGCCCGGTCTGTTGAAAATAGCGTGTTGAAATAATCCCGGCCAGCGGTAATACGACAACAAACTGCAGAGCGACGATGGTCAGCAGCGCTTGCGCTGGAATCGCCAGAGAACCAGTTACAAACAGACTGCCATACTGCCACACCAGCAGCGCCAGAATTCCCCCGCCTGCCAATATCGCGTTGACGCCAGCCGCTCTTGTGAAGCTGGCTTCATCGCTACGGCGCATCTGTCCGTGTAATACCAGAGCAAACACCAGAAAGAAGAGTGTGAAGGGTATGAAGTAGCTCAAGAACAGGCGGAAGTGCAATCCGCTCATCAGTTTCACGGCAATAACCCAGTAGCGAAAATCAGCGGTGAACAGGAAGTGATTGATGGCCAGGGCAAGATAAACTACCGACACAATAGCCACAGCCAAGAGCGCCTGCCTCGACAGACCGGCAAGAGACAGTCCGTCTTCACCCTGTAACCCATAGGATCTTGCACTGCCTCCTTTTGCCTTGCCGCCCAGAACGAAATGCCACAGAGCGAAGAGGATGATCGACAGTAGCCCATTCCCCACTGCCCAAACCATGAAACCGTTGGTGAGGTTCTGCCCAAACAGCGCGCTCGTCGGTATTACACTCGCCCATCCCTGAAACGGGAAGTAGGTTAAAGCAGGAATCAGCATCGCAATCAAAGCCGCCACATACCAGGTGTTATCCTTGATGCCGCTCGCGGGTGCCGGTTTCGATGCCAGCCCGGAGAACAAGGGCAACTCCATCAGCAGTGGACCAGCCGTCAGCAAGATACCGATTGCGCCCAGTAAGGAAATGAAGGTGCCAAACTCTTTCCATGGCCAGACCTGCTGATCAGGAGCAATTGGATTTGGCGTGTCTGTGGTCAGCTGCAGCCAATCAATCGCGCCTGCTATCCCGCTCTGAGTGATATGATTCGCGGGATGGGTTTGTGCGGGCTGATAAAGTTGTCTGGCTGTACCCGTCTCGATAGACCCATAGAGTCTTCCATCCTGCACAGTCTCCGTCACCCCAAACTGGGTTTGCAGTTTCTCGGTATCAACAATTCCTGCCCCTGTGGGCGAAAGCCACATGCTCCCTGAGAATTCATCATATTGACCGAAGACGAGGCCAAAATTGCGCGGAAAAGTTGCATCGCCCGCAGGGACACCGAACGTCCCGGTTGATGAGCCCGACACCACCACTGAGCGATAGGCATCGGGCATGGCCGCCGCCGCGCTCAATACAGTCCAGCCCCCCATACTGTGCCCGGCCAAGGCAACCTGATCCGGATCGACAATATCCAGGCTGCGCAAGTACGCCAGACCTGCAGGACCACCGAATCCTTCAGCGAAAGCGGGAGGATCGGAATAGCCGTGTCCGCGCTGATCCATTGCCAGAACGACATAACCACGGCGCGCGAACTCGATGGCATAGCCCGACTGCGTCTCTCGGGAATTGATATAACCATGCACGGCCAACACACCGGGAGCAGGATCACTCGCTGATACGCCCTCCGGAACATAGAGCAAAGCGCTATGAGTTACTCCATTGGCACTGTCAAAGCGGATATCTCGCACATCGATGCTGCCGGCACCGGTCTGCACGAGCCAGGCGAGTAATCCGCCCAGAAAAACGGTTAGTAAAGAAAGGAAAAAGCTGCGATGGCGTAGAACGAGTGCGGGCATAATCAATATTCTTTTTGTTTTAAGATGTTAAGAGAAATCTGGTTCTGGATCCTGCTGATCAGGACTGCAGTCTTACTTCTGCCGCTACATCCAGCTGGCGACCAGATGGTGACCAGGTAGTGACAAACAGAGCAGGCCTGTCGGGGCTGTTCAATTTATAAACGAGATAACACAAAATTGACAGCCTCTCGCTCCACAAAGCCGCAATTGCCACTGGCGGTTCGCCCTCCTATACTGCCGATCAGGTTAGTGGCTCTCCAGGGCCGGGCCAGGTGCCAATCGATATCCGGGGGGAATCTCATGCATCCGATCAACAGCACAACACGTACCATCATTTTTTGCGTCATGGCTCCAGCAATATTGCTTGCAGGCTGTGGCGAATCAACACCTCCAGAGCCAGAGCTGAGTTTTGAAGAGCGGCTCCAGGAACAGCTTATCCAGGCACAGCCGGGTGATGTTATTGAGGTGCCCGCTGGAATCCACGAGATCACGCGCGGCCTCTCGCTCACAGTTGACGGGGTGACATTGCGAGGGGCTGGTATGGACAGCTCGATCCTCTCGTTCCGCAACCAATCCCAGGGTGCGGAAGGACTGCTGGTCAGTGCAGATAATTTCGTCATCGAGAATATCGCCATCGAAGACACCATCGGCGATGCACTAAAAATCAACAACAGCAATAACGTCACGATTCGCAATGTCCGTACCGAATGGACGAATGGCGCTGATACTAACAACGGTGCCTATGGAATCTACCCTGTTCAATCCAGCAATATCCTGATTGAAGGCTCCGTGGCTATTGGTGCATCTGACGCGGGGATTTACGTAGGTCAGTCCAATCAGATCATCGTGCGCAATTCGCGGGCTGAATACAATGTCGCAGGTATCGAGATCGAGAACTCCACTTTCGCTGATGTATACAACAACATCGCCACCAATAACACCGGCGGCATTCTGGTATTCGACTTGCCCAATCTCCCTGTTCAAGGCGGCCGCAATACGCGCGTGTTCGACAACCAGATCAGCAACAACAACACAGCCAATTTTGCGCCAGAAGGCAATATCGTCGGCACAGTGCCTGCTGGGACTGGATTGATGATTCTGGCTAATGACAATATCGAAGTCTTCGGAAATGACTTTGTCGACAATAACAGCGCCAATGTCATGATCGTCAGCTATCACATCACGGGACTCGCCGTTGACGATGCTAACTATGACCCGTTTCCTGAGGCTATTCACATCCATGACAACCGTTTTAGTGGCGGAGGCAGCCAGCCGGATTCCGAGCCATTACAAGCGCTGCAACAAGCTATCGGACAGAATATCCCGGACGTGGTATGGGACGGCACCATTGTACCCGGCAAGTCTGCCTCGGAGGTCCTGTGCTTGCGTGAAGCAATTGTCAGCTTTGTGAATCTTGACGCAATGAACGGCTTCGCAGCCCCTTCATTCGATTTGAGCGCGCACGATTGCAGCATGCCTGCACTGGAAAGCATCTCCCTGAGTGCCACGAATGACTGAGGAAAGTAGCCGATCCTCGACAATCAAGAGTAGCGCCAGTTCTCCCGTTTTCAATCGATGGCGGTTAATGCTTTGCTTCCTGGCAGGTTTGACTGCGGCCTGCAGCGAACCCACACCCCAGCTGCATGCCACGGCGCCATCGCGATTGTCTGACTGGCAATTGTTCACAACGAACGGGGATATCCTGAGTCCCGCCGCAAGCACCTTAGTCTTTCGGCCCGCCAGTACTTTATTCAGCGACTACTCGCAGAAACTGCGCAGTATGTGGATCCCGGAAGGCATGCAGATTCGAATTGCTGACGATAGCCTGCAGTTCCCGGTCGGCACAATTCTCAGTAAAACGTTTTATTACCCGAGCACCGATGGCATAACTGTAGAGCGACGCAATGACGAGCGCCGGGAAAACATTCTCCTGTCTGATTATCGGATTCTTGAAACCCGACTGCTGGTGAAGCGTGAAACAGACTGGGAAGCACTACCGTATGTCTGGAACGCGGAACAAACCGACGCTTTCTTGCGCATAGCAGGCACCAGTACCGAGCTCTCGCTGACTGATGCATCCCAATCCCAGGATTTCACTTACTTCGTTCCAAACCAGAATCAGTGCAGCGCCTGTCATCAGCGCGAACATCCTGACGGCAGCCTTGAACCTCTGGGAGCTCGCCTGGAACAACTAGCAGGCAGCTTTCGAGCCGATCCAGACAAGAGTCAGCTCGCACTTCTGACGGAACGGGGCTGGCTAGTCGATGCTTACGATTCCGTCCCGGCCGTAGACTGGACCGACCAGTCCAGCGCATTGGAAGATCGCGCGCTTGCCTATCTCAATATGAACTGCGGGCATTGTCACAACCCCATGGGGGCCGCCGATACATCCGCTTTGATTCTGGATGGCGGTCATCGCAGCTTGACGGAACTGGGGGTATGCAAACCTCCGGTTGCCGCCGGAGGCGGCGCAGGCAATCTGCGCTTCGGTATCGAGCCCGGCAATGCAGCAGCATCGATTCTGCTCTATCGCATGCAATCGAGCGCACCTGACGAGATGATGCCGGAGCTTGGCAGGTCGCTCGTTCATCGCGAAGGAGTAGAGCTGCTGGGGCAATGGATAGAGGATTTACGTGTTCCTGAGTGCCTGAATTTGCCGCAATCAGCATCCCGTTAAACTTTGTTGCAATTGCTCACAAGCTGTCACGATTCTGCAAGCTGTTGTTTTAAATCATGCTTTCCCACGAATTTCGCCGGGCGAGCGATCACTCTATGAAAATTCAACATTTTCAGTGAGTTGGCAATTGGAAACCGGCTCCAACATCCCGCTACACTGCAAGCAGCTTCTCGTCACATTGGTGGCGGGGGCCGGGAAAGTAAGATCGGCTTCACTGCCAGTTTTACCAGCAATATCCCACGGTCCGGCAGTGGCCTACCCTACTTTGCAGTCCCTCCAGAAGAGCGCATTCTCGGAGGTTCACTCGCGAGTCTGTTGCTCTCCAACAATAATCATATGAAGACTGGAGAGAGTATATGTCCCAACTTAGCAAGCGCGGATATCTGCGCTATTTAATCCATTCCTGTCTCGCCGCCCCGTTAGTACTGCCAGCAATCGCCATTGCCCAGGATGAAACGGATGAGATCGAAGAAGTTGTTGTTACCGGTTCCTATATCAGGAATTCAGCGTTTGCCGAAGATTCAAACGTCTCCACTGTTACTCAGGCAGATCTCTACGAATCTGGCGCACCCAGTATGGAGACCTTCATCCGTGACCTGACTTACACCCAGAACACCGATGTGGTTGCCAACGTACTTTCCTCTCAGGACGGTGCACAAGACTCAGTCGGCGCCAGTTTCAATCTGCGTGGACTGGGTGAGAACTCCACTCTGCAACTGGTAGACGGTGCGCGCATGATCGACCCATCGATCAACACCGCAGTTCCGGATATCGCCATCGAACGCCTTGAAGTCGTTCTGGACGGTGGCTCAGCACTCTACGGCTCCGACGCGGTAGCAGGAGTTGTCAACATCATCCCCATGAAAGAGTTCGACGGGTTTCGCACTCGCACCTATTATCAGGTCGATGGCGACAACTCCATGGAAGACCTGAAAGCCAGCTTCCTGTGGGGACGGTCTTTCGACAACGGGATCAGTTATGTGGGCGCTCTTGACTGGTCCGCTGCCACCCCACTCATGCAATACGAGCGCCTGCGTGAATGGGAAATGGATAATGGCTCCTCGTCCTCGGGCAATCCGGGAGCCTGGCGTCAGATCAACGGTGCCGATCCCACCCTGAATCTTTACGACTTTCACGGCGGTACAGCAACCGGAGGCAATCTGGTTGATCCGTCCTGTGAGACCTTCAACGACAATGCACCAGCTCACGGTAAGGGTGCCTTCAATACACCTTCCGGTGTTCGCACAGGTAACTTTTGTCGATTCGAGTACACCAAGCAATTCGCTTACCGTACCGAGCAGACAACTTACAATCTCTACAACTCAGTAAGTTGGGATCTAGCCGACTGGTTTCAGCTCAATCTCACGGCAATGAATTCCTATCGCATCGCGGATGGGCGAACGACATCCACCACTGCCACCTCGACCAATAATCGGCGGGTATTGCTGGTGCGTGCAGACCATCCTGCCAACCCCTGGGGATTCGACGTGTCTCCCTGGAACTGGCGCATGATTACCGAGGCTTATACTCACCGTCCCTCCCATCTCGACCCCATCAGTGGATCGCGGGAGTTTGAATCGCATACCGCAACCAATCGCTACAAGTTACAAGCAAATTTCGAGTTGAGCGATACGTGGAGCGGTTATGCCTACTATATGGACAGCGAACGCAAGACGGCTTCCGATTCTCGTTCGATCCATCTGGGCAAGTTGCAGCTCGCGCTGGCTGGAATGGGTGGCCCCAATGGCAACGAATACTGGAATCCCTTCGGCTCCGCCGATCCTCGCTATCCTGACCATGATCCGGCAATCCATGCCAATTCCCAGGAACTGACAGACTGGCTGTTCGAGAAAGCCGACGGCGTACTCTCTGGCCGGGACTATCTCGATATCTTTGAAATCGCAGTGAACGGCGAAGTCATGGATTTGTGGGCCGGGCCACTGCTGATGGCCGGTGGTTTTCAATGGCGCGACCTGACCAATGCGAGCTATGCAGTCCCACTCGATGCAGCAGGACATGACTACAACACCGCGATCGGCACTCCGACTCCGTTTGATGCGACGTACTTTTCCGAGACGAAAGCGATCTTTATGGAAGTCGAACTGCCACTGCTCGACACCGTGGATTTATCGGCGGCAATTCGGCATGAGAAATTCACTGACTTCGGGCTCGATGCCACTACTCCGAAAGTACAGCTGCGATGGGAAGCACTCCCGGAACTCGCGTTCAGAGCCTCCTGGGGTGAAAGCTTTCTGGCTCCCACGCCCGAACAGGCGCGTCCGTTCATACCCAATGAGAACTGTCTGGAAACGTTCTCAGGGACAGACCCGTTCACCGGACTACCAATGACCGGTTCAACGCGCTGCGCCTCGGGTAATCCCAACCTCAAGCCCGAAGAGTCCGAGATTCAGAACCTTGGCCTCACCTGGCAACCCACTGGCGCATTGGATGGTTTGGAAATCAGTGTCGACTATCAGGAAATCGAATACACCAATCGAATCCGCACCCTGACAGAGCAAGACACTGTCGCATTCGAGTTCCAGAATTTCCTGGCTGATACGGGAATATCGGAATCATCTTACGATGCCACAGTGGGTTCAGCGACTCGCCAGCAGGCAGAGGCCTGGTACCAGGGGCGCTCGCAATCCGCAGGCAACCCGGTAGTTCGCTTCGACAATTTTGAGCTGGATCGGATATTCCGCCAGGCACAAAACATCAGTTCGGTCTGGATCGACCTCATTGATGCGAAGATCGACTACAGCTGGAACACGGAAAACTGGGGAAGCTTCGATGCCTCCTGGACCATCACCAAATACACTGCCTATGACTATCAGGACTTGTTTGGCGGTCGCAAGGAAGCACTCGGGTATCAGAATGCCAATTCCGGTATTGCCCCACCCCTACCCGAACTGAAATACAACCTGCGTGTTAACTGGTTCATGAACAACCATAGCGCATCCATCTCCACCAATTATTGGGACGACGTCATCTATGATGACAATGTCTACGACAATTATGGCGATGGCTGGCAAGCTCCCGCTGGCAACATCATCCACGGCGAGTCTCGCACCAATGTTCGTTACACCTATCTGTTACAGGATTTCTGGGACAGCGATTTCACAATGAGCGTTGGCATTAACAACATCTTTGAGGAAAGACCCCAGCAACTACCTATCCTGGGTGGCTTTGAATCACGTCTCTCCACACCCTGGGGACGGCAGTTCTGGGCATCATTGGAATGGACGCCGCGCTAGGAGTTTCTCTCGGTTCTACCGACTCATAGTCGGATGAGGCTTCTTGCAATTGAAGGTGTCAGAGTGTGGGCTCTGGCACCTTTTTTATGCTCGCGGGAAAGTGCAGCATTCAATGACGCACTACGAAGTCGAAGAAAGTCTGCGGATAAGGCTCATCAGCCAATGTGAAATGCCACCACTCAGTACTTAGCGGCACGAAGCCGGCATCGAGCATCATCGTACGTAATAGCAAACGATTCGCTCTCTGCTGAGAAGTAACGGCATCGGAGTCCGGCCAGGACGCCAAATCGAAAAAATCCCACGGCGTACCCATATCGAGTTCGCTCCTGCTGCTTAAATCAATAATCGTGAGATCGACCGTCGAACCCCGCGAATGCCCGGAACGGGAAGCGATATAGCCATCGCTGAACAGATTTTCCTTATCCACTTGCGGATAATAAACAGGCTTCATTCGCTCATCACCCAGATCTTCTGCCCAGCGCACGAAGTGATCTACAGCCCGCTGCGGCCGATAGGCGTCGAACACTTTCAAGCCAAACCCCAATTCTTCCAACTGCGATTGAACTGTAACAAGTGCCGTTGCAGCTTCTCTCGACATGAAAATGAGAGGCGCTTCATAGCCGTCAATCTGCTCGCCGACAAAATTGTCGCTGCCGAAATATCTGACTTCACGTTCGATTGCCGGTGCGAATGCGCCCAATTCCACAAAATCATCCGGTATCGTTTCGATATCAGGCACTACGCTGCAACGGGTAAGCAAGATTCCGATGAGACAGAGCTTCGTGATTCTGGTTAGCCAAGTGGCTTGAGGGTAGCTGGTAAGCATGCAAACAAACTCTCTACTGGGGAAGTAAAGAGTACAAAAGCAACAGCATGAATGCTATCACTCGCTTACGCCGCGCAGCAGATTCATGGCATACTGCAAGAAGTTGGAGAAGTACTCTCTTCCAGCTTCCTCAGCAAACAGTCACCTGGACAAAATCAGCATCATGAAGACCATTGGCCTGCTCGGCGGCATGAGTTGGGAATCAACCAGTACCTATTACCGCCTGCTAAACGAAGGCATCAAACACCGCTTGGGGGGATTACACTCGGCGCGGCTATGCCTGTTGAGCGTTGATTTCTCTGAAATCGAGGAGCTACAACACAAAGGGGACTGGGACGCGACTGCGGAGATACTTTCCCGGGCCGCACAGCAGGTGCAGGCAGGCGGTGCAGAATTTCTATTGATTGGCACCAACACCATGCACAAAGTGGCCGATCAGGTGGCAGACAGTATCGACATTCCCCTGCTGCATATCGCTGATGCGACTGCCGAGAACCTCAAGCAGAATGGCGTACAAACTATCGGCTTGCTAGGTACGCGATTTACGATGCAACAGGATTTCTACAAGGGACGCCTCACGCAGTTGCACGGAATTGAAGTTCTGGTGCCCGATGAGAAGGAGCAGGAAGAAATCCACAGAGTCATTTATGATGAGCTGTGTCTCGGCAAAGTCGAACACGCTTCTCGCGACTATTTTCTGCAGGCGATGGAGAGGCTCGTGCAACAAGGTGCCCAGGGCATCATACTCGGCTGTACCGAAATTGCCATGCTGGTACGCGCGACCGACACCGACATCCCGCTGTATGACACAACGGAAATCCATTGCGCTGCAGCCATTGATCATGCACTCAATACACTCTGACAAGCAAAGAGAGCCAACTGAATGAACCCGCTCGTTCTCGAAACAGCATCAGTGGCGCTGGCGACCCTGTTTGCAACAATCGGTCCGCTGGACGTCGCGGCCGTGTTTGCAGCGCTAACTGCCTCCCATTCGCCACAGCGACGCAAACAAATGGCGACACGAGGCACCTGCATTGCGGCTGCCGTATTGCTGCTATTTGCAATCGCCGGCGAAAGCGTTCTCTCGTTGCTTGGCATTTCTCTCGCCGCACTACGCACGGGTGGTGGGATTCTGTTACTGCTGATCGGCATCGACATGGTATTTGCGCGAAGTTCGGGAGGCACAGGAACGACTGATGAGGAAAATGCCGAAGCCATGGGCAAGCAAGACATCTCTGTTTTTCCAATCGCCACGCCGCTGATTGCGGGGCCAGGTGCGATGGGCGCAACGGTGCTGCTTGTAGCCAACACCGAAGGAGTTCTGGTGTTGCAGGCAGTCGTCATAGCCTGCCTATTACTCATGCTCGCATTTACATTCGCCATGATGTTGCTGTCTGCCAAGATTGACAGATTGTTCGGCGTTACCGGCATGCATGTCATAACACGCATTATGGGTGTGCTGCTCTCCGCTCTCGCAGTTCAGTTTATTTTCGATGGAATTGCTGCCAGCGGATTGCTTGGCACAACCTGAGTCATCGCTACCAATAGTGAGGTTTGCCATGGGGATGAGTGTAAAACTGCTTGAGAATGACGCTGAAATACCTCGTCTATGCCCCGTTCTTCTGCAGCTACGACCACAGTACAATCACGATAGCCTGATTGAACAGATCCAGTTGCAACGCAAAGAAGGCTTTCAGCTGGCCTACGTCGAAGAAACCTCGGCTTCTGGCACTACCGACGTCTTATGTGTTGCCGGATTTGTTATCGCCAACAAACTCGCGTGGCAAAAGCATCTCTATGTGGATGACCTGGTGAGCAATGAAACCAGCCGCTCACGAGGTGCTGGCAAACTGTTGATGGATTGGCTGAAAAAATATGCTCTCGAGCAGGGCTGCCAGCAACTGCATCTCGACTCTGGTGTTACCCGTTTCAGAGCGCATCGATTCTATCTGCGCGAAGGGTTTTGCATCGCCAGTCATCATTTCTCCATTGAAAACCTGGCCAAGGAATCATGATTATTCGGCAGGAACATCCGGCTGACTATGACGCAGTATACGCGCTCAACGCAGAGGCATTTCCAAGTCCTGCGGAGGCGGGACTGGTTGATGCCTTGCGCAAACAGGCCAACCCTTTTATATCGCTCGTCGCAGAACGGGATAGCAGGGTCGTCGGGCATATCCTGTTCACGCCCGTGGAACTAATCCCTCCTGCTGAACTGAATATCATGGGCCTTGCTCCGATGGCGGTACTACCCGAGCTACAGAAATCTGGCATTGGCTCGGCATTGATCCGAGCAGGACTTACAGCCTGCCGTGAACTTTCAGCTGGCGCCATCGTCGTGCTGGGCCATGCCGATTATTATCCTCGCTTCGGGTTCAGACCCGCCAGCGAGTTCGAGTTGCGCTGCCAATATGAAGTGCCTGATGAGAATTTCATGGCGCTGGAGCTCAGCTCCGGTTATCTCGCCAATGTGAGTGGTGAAATTCATTACCATCCCGCGTTTGCCGCGGTCTAGGCACCTGTAGACTACTGCTTTTCATTCGACAAACTCACAACACCCACACTGCACACCATAGCAGCCACAAAGCTGGCTATTGAGCTTTACCGGTAGCTGGCATAAAGTCGACCTCATACTCCACAAAAAAACAGAAAATACAGAGAATAAAATAAGGGGGTTGTCTTGATTTTCGAGAGTAAAAGACCAGCGGTAGATTTGCCCAAGCAGGATCTCGCAACAGTCGTACTGCGCTACGCGGAAGAGAAGGCAGACAAGGTCGCGATCATCGATGGCCCAACAGGCCGCGAAGTCACCTACCAACAACTCAATGAGCAAGTAAATCGATTTGCCACCGGGCTGCACCAGAAGGGATTTGGCAAAGGCGATGTCTGCGCACTTTTCTTCCCGAACTGTCCAGAATATGCCGTCGTTTTTCTCGGCGTTGCCCGGCTTGGCGGAATCAATACCACGGCAAATTCTCTGTACTCAAGTGCCGAACTCGTGCATCAGTTCAATGATTCCGGCGCTAAAGTTCTCGTTACTATCCCGCAATTTCTGGATCGTGCTCTGCCTGCGGCCCAGGAATGTGGCATCACCGAAATTTACGTTCTGGGTGAGTCAGATGCAGAAGGCGTTCAGCCTTTTATGAGCCTTATGGACAATAATGGGCAGCCACCGAAGGTTGATATTAATCCTGACAAGGATCTGGTAGCCCTGCCCTATTCAAGCGGAACAACTGGGCTTGCTAAAGGTGTAATGCTTACCCATAGCAATCTCATCGCGAATATGGTGCTTTCCTGTGAGATGAACACGATCAAGGAAACCGATCGACTGATAGGAGTGCTACCCTTTTTTCATATTTACGGAATGGTGTTGATACTGAATCTCGCGCTGTATCGCGGCCTCACACTGGTCACGATTCCGCGCTTTGATCTGGAACTGTTTCTACAGGTTGTTCAGGATCATAAAGTCACCAACATGAACCTGGTCCCGCCACTTATACTCGCGCTGGCCAAGCATCCAATGGTAGATAACTACGACCTCTCCAGCATTCGTATTGTGAGTTCAGGTGCGGCACCACTCGGCTCAGATCTTGAGAAAGCCTGCGCCAAACGCCTCGGCTGCGACATGTACCAGGGCTATGGCCTGACGGAAACGTCGGGAGCCTCACATATCAATACCGCTCCGGTGCCTGTCGAAAAAATGGGTTCCGTTGGCCCGGTCTTACCCAACACCCAATCCAAATTGATCGACACAGAAACCGGTGCCGAACTCGGCCCAAATGAGCGAGGCGAGGTCCTGATCAAGGGCCCGCACATCATGATCGGCTATCTGAACAACGAGAAAGCAACCACTGCCTGCATCGACGCCGACGGTTGGTTCCATACCGGCGACATTGGCTATGCCGATGAGGATGGGTATTTCTATATCGTTGACCGCGTCAAGGAACTGATCAAGTACAAAGGGTATCAGGTGCCACCGGCAGAATTGGAAGCGATTCTTGTCTCCCATCCCTCCATCAGTGATGCAGCTGTGATTCCCAGTCCGGATGAAGAAGCGGGTGAAGTTCCCAAAGCCTTTGTTGTACTCAAGGAAGCGATGACTGAAGAAGAGATCATGAAATACGTGGCTGATCAGGTAGCTCCCCACAAGAAAATACGACGTCTCGAATTTGTCGATGAGATACCGAAATCTGCGTCCGGAAAAATATTAAGGCGCGTTCTTGTGGAGAAAGAACGCGCGAGCCTCGCCGGCTAGCGTGTAAAGAGCAAGCAATGTGAGCCTGCCGATGAATCTGGAGACGCATACACCACCTGAACCGATTGCGCCTCTGATCGAAGGCATCATCCATTTCGACGGACTCGTTCCGGACCATTCGATTGAGAGAGTGGTGCCCACCGGGCACCTCTTTATTCTCTTTGAGCTGGATGACATTCCTCGTCATACCTATGAACCTGACAGCCTGCAGCCCAAAGCGACCTATTCCGGCGTATGGGTCTCGGGAATGCACCGCAATCACATCTCGATTTCTACTCCCCAGAATTCGTCAATGTTGGTTGTACAGTTCAAGCCCTTTGGCGCCCATCCTTTTCTGCATGAGCCAGTCAGTCTGCTCAACGAACTGATCGTACCTGCCAGGGAGGTAGTGGGAGACGAGCTGGATTTGCTTAGGGATCGCATTCTGGGCACCAGTGAGGTCAATGAACGCTTTGCCCTTATCAATCAATGGTTACTGAGCCGCTTCAGGCCCCAACTCAATCCGCCTCCGGATTTGTTGGAGTTCATTGCCCTGCTGCAACAATCCCCGGCGACTGGACTCAAGCAGCTCATCACCGACTACCCTGCCAGCCAGAAAACATTGATCGAACAGTTCAAACAATACGTCGGCCTCACTCCCAAGTACTACCAGCGCATTATCAGATTCAACGAATTACTGCAGCGAATCCGCCATCAGAAAACACTTTCCTGGTCCGACATCGCGCACGAGTGCGGATTTACAGATCAGCCACACTTCATCAGGGAGTTCCGCCACTTCTCCGGCTTCAACCCTTCCGAATTCATCAGTCGCGCGTTCAATCATGATGAACCCAATTTCTTCGCGCTTGACCGATAGGGGAAATGCTTTCAATTTTTTACAATCCGGAACACCGGGACACTGATACACTGGAACAATTGTTGATCTACTATCAATAAAAAAGGAGCAATGAAATGGAAGCTGTTTCTATTAACTGGTTGTCGGTTCTCGTCGCAGCGATTTCTGCGTTTATGGTGGGTGGAATCTGGTACGGCCCCTTGTTTGGCAAAGCCTGGATGTCTGCCTTCAATTTCACCGAAGAAGAGTTGGCCAAGCGGAACATGGGAATGGTTTTCGGCGAAGCATTCCTGCTCTCGCTGATTGCAGCGATTAATTTGGAAATGTTCCTCGGCCCCGAAGCCTCCATCGGTTTTGGAACCGCCGCCGGTTTCGCCGCGGGGCTGGGATGGGTTGGCACTTTTCTGGGCATACTCTACTTGTTCGAACATCGCTCCCTCAAAGCGTGGGCCGTCAATGCCGGCTATTGCACGGTAGCCCTGACAGTCATGGGCGTGGTATTGGGCGCCTGGTAATTTAACGGCGCGGCTGGAGCCAATGCCAATTCTTACTAATATCGCTATAATCGCCGCCTTAGCATTCAATGGCGGCGATTATGTCCAGCGCAACAGATAATAAACAGGCAAGCACTTCTTCTACACGGGGTCGCGTGGGTTTCGTCTCTTTGGGTTGCCCCAAGGCATTGGTCGACTCAGAGCGAATCCTTACCCAACTCCGGTTGGAAGGCTATGACGTAGTCCCGAGCTATGAAGATGCCGACATTGTCGTCGTCAATACCTGTGGTTTTATCGATAGTGCCAAACAGGAGTCTCTCGACGCGATTGGCGAAGCCCTCAGTGAAAACGGCAAGGTGCTGGTCACCGGCTGCATGGGTGCGAATGCAGATGACATTACCAAAGTTCACCCCAACGTCCTCGCCGTGTCAGGGCCCCAGGCCTATGAACAGGTTGTCAGCCAGGTCCATGAGTTTGTTCCTCCGCCCAAGAATTATGAGACACATGACCCGTTCGTAGATCTCGTTCCTCCGCAGGGAGTCAAGTTGACTCCACGCCATTATGCCTACCTGAAAATTTCGGAGGGCTGCAATCACAAATGCAGTTTCTGCATCATCCCTTCCATGCGCGGCAAACTCGTCAGCCGCCCGGTGGGAGAAGTACTGGATGAAGCAGAGCGTCTGGCGGCGGCGGGAGTGCGTGAATTACTGGTTATTTCACAGGATACCAGCGCCTATGGCGTCGATAGCAAATACCAGACCGGCTTCTGGCAAGGGCAACCGGTAAAAGCCAGCATGCAAGGTCTGTGTGAGGCATTGGGTGAATTGGGAATTTGGGTCCGCCTGCACTATGTGTACCCCTATCCACACGTCGACAACATTATTCCCTTGATGGCGGAAGGAAAGATTCTGCCGTATCTCGACATTCCTTTTCAGCATTCCAGTCTTGATGTGCTTAAGGCGATGAAACGACCTGCTGCCACTGAGAATACTCTCAAGCGAATCGCATCCTGGCGCGCACAATGCCCTGATCTGACTCTGCGCAGCACCTTCATCGTTGGCTTTCCGGGTGAAACCGATGCTGATTTCCTCAACCTGCTCGATTTCCTCAAGGAAGCGCA